>NZ_BAABIL010000126.1:0-10125 GCF_039542765.1 Kineococcus glutinatus | reverse complement strand
TGCTCGGGCCGCTGCGGTCCGGGGCGCCGGCGTGGGCGCGCTACGAGCACGGCCCCTGGCCGGTCCCGCACGACCCGGTCTTCGACTTCACGGGGACCGCCGCGCGGTTCGCGCACGTGGACGACCTGGCGGCCGCCGCGGCAGCCGCGCTGCGCGAGCACGGTCGCGGCGGTCCCGACGACGACACCATCGGCCACAGCGACTGGTACGACGGCAACGTGCTGGTGCAGCGGCCGCCCGGGCGGGCCGGTGCACCCGGCGCGCCGGCGGCGGAGGTGTCCGCCGCCTTCGACTGGGACAGCCTCGCCGCCCGCCCGGAGGCCGTGCTCGCCGGCCTGAACGCCGGTTCGCACACCGCCGGTGGCCCGGCGAACGCCGTCACACCGACCGTCGAGCAGGTCGCGGCGTTCCTGGACGACTACGAGCGGGCCCGGGCGAGGGCGTTCACCCGCCGGCAGCGCGCCGCTGCCGCGGCGGCGGCGTGCTGGGTGGTGGCCTACAACACGCGCTGCGAGGGGTGCTTCCTCGCGGAGGACGCCGAACCGGCGGAGGGCTCGGCCCTGCGCGCCGTGCAGCGGGCCGGGCGGGCCTACCTCGGCGCCGGGTGCTGACGTCCTACCGGCCCCGGTCCCACGTCACCCGCCCGGCGCAGCGTCAAGGGCGGGCGCCGGGGTGCCGACTCCTGATCGGTGAGCACTTCGCCCAGGCGGCCGAGCGGTACGGCCCGTTCCCTGCTCGCCCCGCTGCTCATGGTGGGGCTGCTGGCCGCAGCCGCGACGCTGCTGCACCGGACCCTGCGCCACTACTCCTGGGCCGAGCTGGGCGGGGACCTGGTGGCGCTCGGCCCGGGCGTCGCCCTCGCGGCCCTGGCCGCGACCGCGGTCTCGTACCTGACGATGACCGGCTACGACGCGCTGGCGCTGCGCTACGTCGAGCACCCCCTGCCCTACCGCCGCTACGGCCTCGCGTCGTTCGTCGCCACCGCCTTCGGCAACAACCTGGGCGCCTCCGCGGTGGTGGGGGCGGCGCTGCGGGCCCGCGTCTACTCCGGCTGGCAGGTCCCCGGGTTCGCCATCACCCGGATCATCGGCTTCAACGTGGTCACCCTGGCGCTGGGCGCCGCGGTCCTGGTCGGCAGTGGCATGCTGCACGACCCGGCCCGGGCTGGCGAGGCGCTGCACCTGCCCGGCGCCGTGGTCCTCGTCGTGGGGTCCCTGCTGCTCGCGTCGGTGGTCGCCTACCTCCTCTGGGCCTGCGCCGGGCGCCCGATCAGCGTCCGCGACCGGCGCATCGACCGGCCCTCCCCCCGCCTCGCGGCAGCCCAGGTCGTGCTGTCGACGTTCGAGTGGCTGACCATGGCCGCGGCCCTCTACGTCCTGCTGCCCGCCGGGGGCAGGCTCCCGTTCCTCCTGTTCGCCGTCGCCTTCTCGATCGCGACCGTCGCCGGGCTCGTGACCAACGTGCCCGGTGGGCTGGGGGTCTTCGAGGCGACGCTGGTCGTCATGATCGGGTCGACGACGTCCCCCGCCGGGCTCGCGGTGGCGCTGGTGGCCTACCGGCTCTGCTACTTCGTGCTGCCGCTGCTCCTGGCCGCCGTGCTCCTCGTCGCGAACGAGGCCCGCCGGGGTGCTGCGGTGCCCGGCCCCGCCGCCGCGCAGGCGGCCCCGGCCGGCTCCGCGCCGGAGCCCGCCGCGTCGAGGGCCCCGGCGCGCCTGCCCTCCGTGCTCACCCCCCACGTGCTCGCCCTGGGCGCCGCCGGCGTCGGTGTGTTCATGCTCGTCGTGGGCGACCTGCCGGGCCGCCGGGCGCTGGACGTGTCCGCCCTCACCATCAGCCTCGCCGGGTTCGCCACCCTGCTCATGGCCCGGGGTCTGCACCGCCGGCTGCGGCGCGCCTGGGCGGGCACCCTCGCGCTCCTGGCCGGCGTCACCGTGGTCGCCGCCGCCCACGGCGACGCGGTGCTGTCCGCCGTGACCGCGGTGCTCGCCCTCCTGCTGGTGCCGGCGCGCCCGGCGTTCTACCGCGGCGCCTCCCTCGCGCGGCCGAGGAACCCGCTCTGGCCCCTCACCGCGGCCGCGCTCGTGGGGGTGGCCGTCTGGTGGCAGGAGTTCAGCGGCTCCTGCGGCGCGGTCGACGCACCCCTGCTGGCGGCGTCGGTCTCCGGCGACGCGTCGGGGGTGGACCGCCTCGCGATGGCCGCGGGCGCCCTCGGGGTCCTCATCGGCGGGTTCCGGCTCCTCCGGCCGGCGAGCCCCGGCCCACAGGTCGACTGCGAGGACGAGAGGGCCCTGGTGGAGGACATCGTCGCCCGCTCGGGGCGCGCCACCTCGCAGCTGGCCTTCACCGGCGACAAGCGCTTCCACTTCGGCCCGGGCGGCACGTCCTTCCTCATGTACCAGGTCGAGGGCCGCAGCTGGGTGGTCATGGGCGACCCGGTCGGGGACCCGGACGACTTCCGGGAGCTCGTCACGAGCTTCATCGAGGAGGTCGACCGGCACGGTGGCCGGCCGGTCTTCTACAACGTGCTCCCCGACCACGCCGACCTGTACCGCGGGTGCGGGCTGACCCTGGCCAAGCTCGGGGAGGAGGCCGTCGTCCCGCTCGCGGAGTTCACCCTCTCCGGCAAGGCCAGGCTGAACCTGCGCACCTGCCGCAACAAGTCCCAGCGCCTGGGGCTGGCGGTGGAGTTCGTCGCGCCCGAGGACGTCGCGCCGCTGCTGCCCGCCCTGCGCGAGGTGTCCGAGGCCTGGCTCGCGCACCGCAACGGCAAGGAGAAGCGGTTCTCCCTCGGCGCCTTCGACGAGGAGTACGTCTCCCGCTTCCCCCTGGTGGTGGTGCGCGAGGAGGAGCGGATCATCGCCTTCGCGACCCTGTGGAGCTGCGCGGACGGCCGGCAGGTGCAGGTCGACCTGATGCGCCGCCTGCCCGACGGGCCGAACACCGTGATGACGTACCTGTTCGTCGAGTGCATCCTGTGGGCCAAGGAGAACGGGTTCAGCTCGTTCAGCCTGGGGATGGCGCCCCTGTCGGGGCTGCGGAGCGACGGCACGGGCTCCTTCTGGGACCGGGTCGGGCACCTGCTGTGGACCCACGGCGAGCAGTTCTACAACTTCAAGGGTCTGCGGAAGTTCAAGCAGGGTTTCAACCCGGACTGGCAGACCTGCTACGTGGCCGCACCCGGCGGCCTCGCGCTGCCGAACGTCATGGTGAACGTGGCGACGCTGGTCGGTGGTGGGGTCCGCGG
Source organism: Kineococcus glutinatus (assembly GCF_039542765.1). Lineage (NCBI taxonomy): Bacteria > Bacillati > Actinomycetota > Actinomycetes > Kineosporiales > Kineosporiaceae > Kineococcus > Kineococcus glutinatus. Next base: position 6,881 of record NZ_BAABIL010000126.1, on the reverse strand, counting down.
GGTCGTCCGGGGCTGATCTAAGGCTGGTCCGAGGCTGGTCCGTCGACCGCGGCCGCCGGGACGCGCACGGCGGGAAGGAGCCCGCGGCGCCGGCGGTTGACCCGGTGGGCGCCCCGCGCAGGGCGCACGACGAGCGCGCACGACGAGGGGAGCCGAGCAGGTGCAGGAGCACACCGCCGAGGAGCAGCTGGTGGTCTACGGCGCGGGCTGGTGCCCCGACGTCCGCCGCAGCCGCGCCCTCCTGGACGCCACCGGGACCACCTACCGCTACGTCGACGTCGAGCAGGACGCCGCCGCCACCGAGCTGATGCGGCGCCTGCAGGGCGGCCGGCGGCGCATCCCGACCCTGGTGTGGCCCGACGGCGGCCACCTGGTGGAACCGAGCGACGAGCGGCTCCGCGCCGAGCTCGCCGCGCGGCGGTAGGGCCGCCGCGGGCGAAAACCCCTCGCGGCCACGGCGCCACGGCCCTACGGTCGCCCGGTGCGCGCCGCCCTCCGCTCCGACCTCGTGCTGGCCCTGAAGGCCCGGGACCGCGTGGCCGTCGCCGCGCTCCGCTCGGCCCTGGCGGCCCTGGAGAACGCCGAGGCGGTGGCGGTGGACGACGTGGCGGTTCCCGGCACCGTGGCCCCGGACGCCGGCGGTGGGCCCGTCGCCGGTTCGCGGCTGGGCGCCGGCGCCGCCGAGACCGAGCGGCGGCTGCTCGGGGAGGCGGAGGAGCGGGAACTGCTGCGCGCCCAGGTCACCGAGCGCCTGCACGCCGCCGCGGAGTACGAGGCGCTGGGGCAGCCGGAACGCGCGGGGCTGCTGCGCGCCGAAGCGGGCGTGCTGCAGGTGCACCTGGGCCCCGCGGCGGACCGGGTCACGCCTGGTCCGGCCCGGCCGGGTTCCGACGGGCACGGCCCAGCAGCGCGGCGTCCCCCTGGTAGCGGCTGACCACCGTGACGGGCCCTTCGTCCGCCCGCCGCCCCGGGGCCCCGCGCATGCGGGCGTCCCCGCGGTGCTGCATGCCCGGCGACTCGTACCGGCGGCGCGGTGCGGCGTCGCCCGCCACGCAGTCCAGCCGCACGAACTCGCGTCCGTGCTCGGCGGTGCGCCGCATCGACAGCACCGGAACCGGCTCGGTCACCGCTCCACCCTCACCGCACCGGGTACACCGGGTCCACGAGCCACGCCAGCAGGCGGCCGACGGCTCCGAGGAGGTCGACGGGACCGGCTGAGCGGCCTCTCCAGCACCCGTCGATCGGGGCTCCGGATCCGCGGGCGAGGGAACCCGCTCACCCGTCGTGCTCGAGATCCGCCGGGCAGCGCCGGGTGGTCCGGACGCCGCAGCGTGATCACTCCTGTGGGCGGGTGGTTCCGCGCACGACGACCTGCCACGGGTGCTGCAGCGCGGTGTGGGTGGTGATCCCGAGCGCGGTGCGGGCGCAGTGCGCGCCTTGCTCGCGCAGGGACTGCGCCAGCGTGCTCAGCCCGGCGGAAGCGGCCGATTCGCGGTCGTCCCAGCCGGTGACGGCCAGCTCGTCCGGAACGCGCACCCCCAGACCGGCGGCGGCACCCAGCGCCCCCAGGGCGAGTTCGTCGCTCATCGCCGCGATGGCGTCGGGGGCCTGCGGGCCTGCGAGCAGCTCGCGCGCGAAGCTCTCCCCGTCGGCGGTGCGGTTGACCGGGCACACCGCCAGGCGCAGCCGCGCCGGCGGGTGGCCGGCGCCGGTCCAGGCGTCCAGGTACCCCTGCCAGCGGTTCCGGGTCACCGGGAACCGCACCTCGGGCACCTGATCACCGCTCAGGAGCTGGCGGGTGCGGTCGCGGTCGAGGGGGAAACCCAGCACGAGCGGGCGCCGGGCCGCGGCGAAGGCCACCTTCCCGACGGCGGTGGCCGCGGCGCGGTCGTCGATGCCGATCACCGGTAACGCGTGCTTGTGCGGGCCGGCGTGGACGACCGCGGGCAGGCCGGTGTCGGCGACGGCGTCCAGGACGGGGTCGTCGTCGCTGGTGGTCCAGACGACGAAACCGTCCACGGCCGCCTGCCGGACGCGGTGGGGGTCGGAGGGTGCTCCGGTGATCGGCACGAGGGTCAGCCCGACGCCCTCGGTGGCGCAGACGTCGGAGACCCCTGCGAGGAAGCGCGCCGCCTGGGGATCGTCGAAGGCGTAGCTGAGGTGCTTACCGAGCACGACCCCCAGCGTCCCCACCCGCCCCCGGCTGAGCGAGCGGGCGGCCGGGTGCGGGCCGGGGTAGCCCAGCTGCTGCGCTGCGGCTCGCACCTTCGCCGCGGCCTCGGGCGAGACCCGCTCGGGTCGGGAGTAGGTGTAGGAGACCGTCATCGTCGAGACGCCCGCCGCGCGGGCCACCTCGCGCATGGTCGCTCGCGCCCTGGGGTTGTGCTCTGAGCGCGGCATGGCCGACACTCTAGGTGTGTACCGGTACACACGGAAGGTCGACCGCTCGCCGTCACCCGCGGCGACCCCGGACCACCCGGCCGGGGAGCAGGTGGGCGACGCGTTCACCCGTGATGCACCGACGTGGCTCTCGTACGCCGCGCTGGGGTGCTTCACCTTCTGGCTGTACGCCTTCGGGCCGGCGCTGACGCTGCTGCGCGAGGAGCTGCGCTTCTCCTACAGCGTGCTCGGCGCCTACGAGCTGTGCTGGTCGGCCGGTGCGGCCGCGGCCGGAGCGGGCTTCGCACGGGCATCGCGCCGACTGGCGCGCGGCACGCTGCTGTGGACCTCCGCGCTGGGCGTCACCGCGGGCGCCGGCGTGTTCGTCCTCGGCCGGAGCGTGCCGGCCACCCTCGCCGGCGCTGCGGTGTTCGGCGCAGCCGGGACGATGCTGCTGGCCGTGGTCCAGGCCGTCCTCTCCGCCCGCCACGGCAGCCGCCGGGACCGAGCCCTCACCGAGGCGAACATCGGCGCCGGCGCGGCGTCGGTGTTCGCGCCCCTGGCCCTCGGCGCACTGGCGGGAAGCGTGCTGGGCTGGCGGGCCACGTTCGCCGTGCCGGCCGTGGCGCTGCTCGTGCTCTACCTGCGCTACCGCCACCTGCCGCTACCGCCCCCCGTGCAGCACGGCAACGCGAGCCGGAGCGGGCCGCTGCCGCTGGCGTGCTGGCTGTTCACCGTGCTGACCGCGCTCAGCTCGGCCATCGAGTTCTGCCTGGTGTACTTCGGCCCCCAGGTGCTCATCGGCATCGGCCTGTCCGCCGGCGCGGCCGGCACCGCCCTGAGCGCGAACTTCCTGGGCATCCTGCTCGGTCGCGTCCTCGGCGCCCGGCTCACCCGGCGCCCCGGGCGCAGCACCGCCCTGCTGTGCGCATCGTTGGGCCTGACCCTCGTCAGCGTCGTGCTGTTCTGGCTCAGCCGGCAGCCGACGCTGGCCGTCGTGGCGCTGTTCTCCTCCGGTGTCGGCATCGCCAACCTCTACCCGCTCGCGCTCTCGCTCACCCTCGAGGCGGCCGACGGGCGCGAGGACGAGGCCAACGCCCGATCGCAGCTGGTCCTCGGCGTGCTGGCGGGCATCTTCCCCTACCTGCTCGGCACCCTGGCGGACCGGCACGGGTTGACCACGGGCTTCGCGCTCGAGCCGGCGCTGATCATCCTGTGCTTCTTCCTGCTGTGGGGTGGTGTCCGCACCCGTCGCCACCACCGGTGAGGCGCAGCGGCTGCCCCGGTCAGCCGTCGAGGCTGCTTGGATGCGATGCGACGCGACGTGGTGGCGGGGTGGGGTCCGGACATGGCGGTGACGGCGGTCGGCGGGCGGGTGCTGGCGTGGTGCGACGGCTGGATGCAGGAACACCCGTGGGACCACAACGCCCACCACCACGGCTGGATCGAGCGGCGTCTCCCCCGGCGCATCGGCACCGCCCTCGACGTCGGCTGCGGAACCGGCGACCTGGTGCGCAGGCTCTCCCGGCGCGCGGACCACGTCACCGGGCTGGACGCCGACGCCGCCACGATCGACACCGCGCGGCGCCTGTCGGCGGGGGAGACCGGCGTGGACTTCCGCTGCGACGACCTGATGACCGCCGACCTGCCGGGTGGGTACGACGTCGTCACCGCCCTGGCGGTGCTGCACCACGTCCCCTTCGAGCCGGCGCTGGTCCGGCTGCGCGACCTCCTCGCCCCGGGGGGAACGCTGCTCGTCCTCGGCCTCTACCGCGAGGAAGTCCTCGCCGACCACGTCCTCAGCGCCGCGGCCGTCCCCGCCAACGTCGTCGTGGGCACGGTGAAGACCCTGCGCCGGGGATCCGCCGAGCGCCCCACCGCCATGTCGGCGCCGACCGCGCCCGCCACCACGACCCTGCGCGAGATCCGCGACGTCGCACGCCGCCGGACGCCGGGTGCCGCCGTGCGGCGACACCTGTTCTGGCGCTGTTCCCTGCGCTACACCGCCCCCTGAGCCGGGTCGCCCCGCGCGGTCGTCGGCGGGTCGTGCGACGGCAGCATCGGCTCAGGGCACGGTGTAGGCGTCGCGGAACCGCTGCACCGCCAGGGTGCTGTCGCCGGAGGCCCACGCCTCCAGCGCGACGGTGCCGGTGTAGCCGATGCCGTGCAGGGCGGCGGCGAGCGCGGGGTGGTGCAGCTCGCCGGTGCCGGGTTCGCAGCGGCCGGGCACGTCGGCGACCTGCACCTCCCCGATCCACGGGGCGCTGTCGCGGACGAGCTGGACGAGGTTCCCCTCCCCGATCTGGGCGTGGTACAGGTCCAGGTTCATCCGCAGGTGCGGGCTGTCCACGGCGGCGACCAGCGCGCGGGTGTCGGCCGCGGCGGCGAACGGGGTGCCGGGGTGGTCGACGGCGAGGTTGAGGTTCTCCAGGGTGAACACCACGTCGTGGGCCCGGCCCAGCTCGGCGATCCGGCGCAGGGTGCGCTCGGCGGCCAGCCACATCGGCCCGGTGACCACGTGGACCGGGCGCACCGGCAGGCCGCGGTCGTCGAGGCCGGCGCCGTGCAGGTTGAGGTTCGGCCGGCCCAGGACGGCCGCGGCGGCCACGGCCCGCTCGGCGCCGGCCAGCAACCGGTCCGCGCCGTCGGGGTCGACGAGCTCGCCGTCGACGTAGCCGGTCACCGAGGTGAACGTCGCGCCGGTGGCGGCGAGGGCGGGCAGGTCCTGGGTGGTCCAGTCCCAGATCTCCACGGCGAACCCCAGCTCGTGCAGGGTGCGCACCCGCTGCGGCAGCGGCAGCTCGCGGAACACCATCTCGGCGCAGACCGCCAGGGTGAACCCGCTCACCGGGGGGCCGCCGGGGTGGGGCCGGTGGCCGGTGCGACGGGCAGCCCGGTCCGCACCGACTCGATGCAGGCCAGGGCCACGGCCAGCGCGCGGCGGGCGTCGTGGCCTGTGACGGCGGGGGCACGTCCTTCGCGCACGGCGGCGCAGAACTCCGCGAGCTCGGCGGTGTAGGCGTCGGCGAACAGCTCCACGTCGGAGCGGACGGTGTCGGCGTGCCGACCGGCCGCGTCGTAGCGCACCAGGGAGCTGCGGGCCGCGTCGCCGGTGGTGACCATGCCGGCGGAGCCGAACACCTCCCCGCGCACGTCGTAGCCGTAGGCGGCGGAGAAGCTGGCCTCGGCGGTGGCGATGGCGCCGTTGTCGAAGCGGATGACGACGACGGCGGTGTCCAGCAGCCCGGTGTCCTTGAAGTCGGGCGCGACGAGGGCGTCGGCGACGGCGTAGACGGACACCGGTTCGGCGCCGGGGTTGAGCCACAGCAGGGTGTCGACGTCGTGGATGAGCGTCAGCCGGAACACCGTCCACGGCGGCACGGCGGTCGGGTTCGCCAGGCCCGGGTCGCGGGTGACCGAGCGCATGAGCTGCGGGGTTCCGACGAGCCCGGCGTCGACGGCGGCGCGGGCGGCGGCGAAACCGCGGTCGAAGCGGCGGTTGAACCCGACCTGGAAGGGGACGCCGGCGCGGTCGGTGGCGGCGATCCCGCGGTCGACGTCGGCCAGGCTCAGCCCGGCGGGCTTCTCGCAGAACACGGCCTTGCCCGCCGCGGCGGCGGCCTCGACGAGGTCGGCGTGCGCCTCGGTGGAGGCGGTGATGACGACGGCGTCCACGTCGTCGGCGGCCAGCAGCTGCGCGGGGTCGGTCAGGGCGCGCGCCCCGAGCGGGCCGGCCAGCGCGACCGCTGCGCCCGGCCGGGGGTCGGCCACGGCGACGAGTTCCGCCGGGGGCACGCGCTCGGCCAGCAGCCGCGCGTGCGAGGTGCCGATCCTGCCCGCACCGACGACCCCGATCCGCACCGGCTCCGCGCCGGCGTCCCGCACCACCATGGTGACCCCCTCGTCCCTAGAGCGCTCTAGGTTGCTCGGGTCCGGGGGTCCCGTCAAGCACCCGGCCTGGAGCGCTCTAGGCTGGGCACCGGCGGAGGGGGAGGACGTGGCAGCTGGGGACGGCACGCGGCCGGTGACGATGGCGGACGTCGCCGCCCGCGCCGGGGTGTCCCGGGCGCTGGTGTCGATCGTGCTGCGCGGCGTGCCCGGCGCCAGCCCCGCCAACCGCGAGCGGGTGCTGCGCGCCGCCGCCGAGCTGGACTACTCCCCCGACCAGCGCGCCCGGCTGCTCGGCTCCAGCCGCAGCCGCACCGTCGGTGTCGTCCACCACCTGCACCGGGAGTTCCACGGCGAGGTCGTCGAGGCCCTCTACGCCGCCGCGGACGGCAGCGGCTGGCGGCTGGCGCTGGAACCGACCGCCCCCACCCGCCCCGAACCCGTCGCCGTGCGCGCGCTGCTGGACCAGCGCTGCGAGGCCGTGGTGCTGCTCGGCCCGACCCTGCCGCGCACCGCCCTCGCCGAGCTCGCCGCCCGGCTGCCCGTCGTCGTGCTCGCGCGGGCCCTGCGCGGCCTCGACGTCGACACCGTGCGCACCGACGACGAGGCCGGCG
>NZ_BAABIL010000125.1:0-5058 GCF_039542765.1 Kineococcus glutinatus | reverse complement strand
GGGTCCGCCGCCCCGCTGGACGGGGGCGGCGCCGCCGCCGCGCGCCCGGACGAGCGGGTCATCGAGGCGGTGCGCACGGCGGTGCGGGCGGCGCCGCTGCCGCTGGTCACCGCCGCTGCGGCGCAGGCCGCCCTCGCGGTGGACCCGACGCTCTCGGAGCGGGGCTGGGGCGGGGCGGGCAAGTTCGTCGGTTTCCTCTCCGCGTACCTGCCCGAGCTGCGCTACGTGCGCCAGCCCTCCCCGGGGTACGTGTACGACCCCGGCCGGCACACCGACGCCGACGTCCCGGTGGGGGTGTCGGAGCTGGCCCGCGGCGACCTGCCCCCGCTGCCCGCGCAGGTGTGCCTGGTGACGAACGCGCCGCCGCTGACGAGCGCGCAGTACGCCGTGCTGTTCGAGGAGCTCGCCGCGGACCTGGAGGCCAACGGGTTCGACGCCGGGACCGTGAAGCGGGTGCGCGACCGCGCCCACCTGCGCGAGCAGCCCATCCGGCGCGCCAACGTCTCCGCGGTCGTGCAGGGCCTGGTGTACGAGGGGGTCCGGCCCGAGCCGGGGATGTCCCCGCGCGAACTGGCGGCGGCGTGGCTGACGGCGCTGCGGGAGCTGTGCGCCAGCGCGCAGCTGCAGCTGGAACCGGCCGAGGTGGGCGAGCTGGAGGAGTGGATCCTCGGGGGGTTGCGCACCACCTGAGCGCCCCACCACGCCGCCGCCCCGCCGCGCAGTGCGTCAGCCGCGCAGCAGCTCGGCGGTGAGCTGCTCGGCGCTGCGGGGTCGCGCGTGCAGGAACCCCTGGGTGTAGTCGCAGCCCAGCTCCACCAGCGTCGCAAGCTGCTCGCGGGTCTCCACGCCCTCGGCCAGCGTGGCGATGCCGAGGCGCGGCGCCAGCGCCAGGACGGCCTCGACGATCGCGCGGGTGGCCGGTTGCCCCAGGGCGGCGGTGAACGCCAGGTCGAGCTTGAGCAGGTCGATGGGGAACTCCTGCAACCAGCTCAGCGCGGTGTTGCCGGCCCCGAAGTCGTCCAGCGCCACCCCGATGCCGTGGCCGCGGATGCGCTGCAGCAGCGAGCGCACGTGCGGCACGTCCTCGCCGAGCAGGCGCTCGCTGATCTCCAGGGTGAGCAGCGCCGGGTCGACGCCGTGGCGGTCGAGGAGTTCGCCGATGCCGCGCACCAGGCCGGGGTTGCGCACCTGGTGCCGGTCGAGGTTGACGAAGACCCGGGGCGGGGAGGGCAGCTGCCGCGACCACGTCGCGCACCGCCCGATCGCCTCCTGCAGCACCCGCGCGCACAGCACGGGCATGAGGCCGGCCTCCTCGGCGACGTGCAGGAACGCGCCGGGCGCCAGCAGCCCCCGCTCGGGGTGGTGCCAGCGCAGCAGCGCCTCCACCCCGGTGACCGCCCCGTCGCGGGTGCGCACGATCGGCTGCCAGTACAGCTCGAACTCCTCGCCCTCCAGCGCCCGGCGCAGGTCGCGCTCCACGGCGAGGCGTTCCACGAGGTGCTCGCGCAGCTCGGGGCGGAACACCTCCACGCGGTCGCGGCCGCGCCGCTTGGCCTCGTAGAGCGCGTGGTCGGCGTTGGACAGCAGCGAGTCCGGGGTGCCGTCGCCGGTGGTGGTGCTGACGCCCACGGAGAGGGTGACGTGCACGTCGGCGGCGTCGAGCGGGTAGCTGCCGGTGACGCCGGCGGTGAGGCGCTTGGCGAGGACGAGGGCGTCGTCGGGGTGGTGCAGGTCCTCGGCGAGGACGACGAACTCGTCGCCGCCGAAGCGGCAGACGGTGTCGGCCGGCCGCACGGCGGCCCGCAGCCGTCCGGTGACGGCGACGAGGAGCTGGTCGCCGGTGGGGTGGCCGTAGGCGTCGTTGACGTGCTTGAAGTGGTCGACGTCCACGACGAGCACGGCGAGGGCGTGCCCGGTGCGGGAGCCGCGGGCGATGGCGTGCTGCAGGGCCTCGGTGAGGTAGCGGCGGTTGGGCAGGCCGGTGAGGGAGTCGTGCACCGCCTGGTGGGCGAGCTGCTCGCGGGCCAGCCGCTCCTCGGTGACGTCGATCATGTTGAGCACCACGCCCGCCACCCCGGGCGTGTCGAGGTGGTTGCTCGCCCGGACGTCCAGCCACCGCGTCCGCCCGCCGGCGGCCACGACCCGGACGCGGTCGCGCAGCACCTCGCCGGGCGGCGCGGCGCAGGTGCGCTGGAACAGGTCCAGCGTCCGCTCCAGGTCCTGGGGCACGATGGGGTCGCCGTACCGCAGGTCCGTCACCGAGCGTCCGTCTTCGTTCTCCCCGAACAGCAGCCGGGTGGCCGCCGGGCTGGCGTAGGCCACGGAGCGGTCCGGCCGGACGATCGCGATCACGTCGCTGGAGTGCTCCACCAGGGTGCGGAAGCGCTGCTCGGTGGCCGTCCGCTCGGCCTCGGCCGCGCGGGCCGCGGTGACGTCGTTCCACACGACGACGAGCAGGTCCCCCACCCGGGTGCGGGTGACCTCGCCGACCCGCAGGCCGACCGGTTCCTCGAGGAACTCCTCCTCCCGGTGCACGGGACCGTCCGCCTCGAACGCGGCGCGGCTGAGCCCCAGCTGCCGCGCCAGCCGTTCCGGGCGCACCACCTCGGTGAGCCGGCGCCCCACGAGGTCGTGCCCGTGCCCGTCGGCCCAGCGGTCGTTGATCGCCAGCACGCGGAAGTCGGTGAGGTCGCCGGCCGCGTCGCGCACCGGTTCCAGCACGCTGACCATCGCGCTGCCGTGGGCGTCCAGCCCGGCCAGGACGGCGGCCAGCACGGCGGCGGCCGACGCGCCCGCGCCGGTCGCCGCCCCGTCCCCGCGCTCCCGGTCGGTCACCCCACGACGCTACTCCGCCCGGTCCCGGCCGCGGGTGGCACCCGCGGAACCCTGGGCGCGGCCCCGTCGCCGGTGGTAGGACTCGGGCATGGAGACCCGACGCCTGGGCCGGCTCGGCCACGCCAGCTCCGTCCTCGTCTACGGGGCGGCGGCCCTCGCGGAGGTCGACCAGGACACCGCCGACCGCTCGGTGCAGGAGGCGCTCGACGGCGGCATCAACCACTTCGACGTGGCCGCCAGCTACGGCGACGCGGAACTGCGCCTGGGCCCGTGGATGCCGCGCATCCGCGACCGGGTCTTCCTGGCCACCAAGACCGGCGAGCGCGACGCCGCGGCCGCCTACGCCCAGATCAACGCCTCCCTGCAGCGCCTGCGGACCGACCGCGTCGACCTGCTGCAGCTGCACGCCGTCTGCGACGGCGCCGACCTCGACGCCGTCACCCGCCCCGGCGGGGCGCTGGAGGGGGCCCTGCGCGCCCAGGAGGAGGGCCTCGTCGGCGCCGTCGGGATCACCGGCCACGGCCCGATCGCCGCGCAGACCCACCTGGAGGCGTTGCGGCGCTTCCCGTTCGCCACCGTCCTCACCCCGCTGAACCCGGTGCTGTGGCGGGACGCGGCCTGGCGCGAGGCCTGGACCGCGCTGGTGGCGGAGGTGCGCCGCCAGGACGCGGGGCTGCTCACCATCAAGGCCGTGGCGCGGCGCAACTGGCCCGGCCTGGCGCCGGGGCAGGACGCCTCCGGGCAGGCGTACAGCACCTGGTACGAGCCGTTCACCGACGACGAGCGGGTCCGCGCGGCGGTGTCCTGGGTCCTGGCCCACGAGGAGGTGGTGGGGCTGGCCACCGCGGGGGACGTGCGGCTGCTGGGGCCGTCGCTGCGCGCGGAGGCGCAGCGGGCCCCGGTGGCCGAGGCGGAGCAGGTGCTGGCCCGGGATCCGGCCTACGCCTCCCCGTTCGTCACGATGCCCTGGTGAGACGGGGCCGGGGGGTGCGGCCGTGGTGAGCGCCGAGCGGGTGCGCGCGCTGGTGGGGAGCGGCTAGGGGTGGGCGACGGGGTGGTGGACGAGCGCGGCCGGCTGCGCGTGATGACGCTGAACGCGCTGGCGCCCGGGCACGCCGACTGGCCGCACCGGCGGGAGGTGCTGCGCGAGCGCATCGCCGCGGTCGACCCGGACGTCCTGGCGCTGCAGGAGGTGCGCGCGCAGGACGTCGCGGACCTCGCCGGGCCGGGGCGCTCGGTCGTGGCGCACCGGGCGACGTCCGACGACGGGGTGGGGGCGGTGCTGACCAGCCGCTGGCCGCTGCGGCCGGTGCGCGAGGTGGACCTGCACGTGGACGACCGGGTCGGGCTGCCGTGGAGCGCGGCGGTCCTGGCCGAGGTGGAGGTGCCGGGCCCCGTGGGACCGGTGCTGCTGGTGCACCACAAGCCGACGTGGGAGCTGGGCCGGGCCCTGGAGCGCGAGCTGCAGGCGGTGCGGTGCGCGCGGGCGGTGGAGGAGGAGCTCGCCGGCCGCGGGCGGGCCGCACCGCGGCACGTGGTGCTGCTGGGCGACCTCGACGACCCGCCGGAGTCGGCGAGCGTCCGCTTCCTCACCGGCCGGCAGTCGCTGCACGGCACGAGCGTGGCCTACCGCGACGCCTGGGAGGTGACGTGGCCGGATGCGCCGGGGCACACGTTCACGCCGGCCAACCCGCTGGTGCGGGCCGGGGAGATGCCCACCGAGCTGGGGCGCCGCATCGACTACGTCCTGGTCCGCTGCGGCGCGCACGGGCCGAGCCTGGAGGTGGCGCGCTGCTTCCGGGTGCTGGACGCCGCGGTGGGCGGGGTCTGGGCGAGCGACCACTTCGGGGTCGTCGCCGACCTGCGCCTGCCGGCGCACCCGCCGGGTTCGTGGGCGCCGGCGGCGTCGCAGCCCGGCCTGCGGTGGATCTGAGCCCGACCTGATCGAGAGCCCGCCCGCGAAACCCCCGAGCACCCCAGGAGAACCCGTGCCCACCTCCCGCACCCGCGCGGCCGCCGCCGTCCTCGCGGTCGCCGCCCTCGCCTCCCCCGCGGCGCTGACGTCCGCCACCGCCTCCGAGCGGCCCGCGCAGCACACCCCCCGCACCACGTGGACCGGCTCGTTCGCGTCCTCGGTCACCCCGCCCGACGAGGCCGGCGCCCGCCCCGCCGTGCAGCGCTTCACCGACACCACGCTGCGGCAGGTCGTGCGCCTGTCCACCG
>NZ_BAABIL010000124.1:0-5899 GCF_039542765.1 Kineococcus glutinatus | reverse complement strand
CGCCCTCTGCGGCACCACCGCCGACCTCGGCTTCGTCGACGCCTCGGCCACGGACGTGTGGGCGGTGCTCGCCGGCGCCGCCGGGGTGGTGGCGGCCGCGGCCCTGTGGTGGCGGCGGCGCTTCCCCGTGCGGGTCACCGTGGTCACGGCCCTGCTCACCGTCGTCGGGTTCGCCGACACCGCGCTGCTGCTGGCCCTCATGACCCTCGCGGTGCACCGCCGCGACCGCAACCTCGCGGTGTTCAGCGTCGTCGGGGCCCTGGCGCTGGTGGTCAACCTCTGGCGCCACCAGGACACGTCGGGTGTCGAGTCGCTGGTCTTCACGCCGCTGCTCGTGGGCCTCTTCGTGTCCCTCGGCGCCTACATCGGTGCCCGCCGCGCCCTCGTCTCCAGCCTGCGCGAGCGGGCCGAGCGGGCCGAGGCGGAGCAGTCGCTGCGCGCCGACCAGGCCCGGCTGGCCGAGCGCACCCGCATCGCGCGGGAGATGCACGACGTGCTGGCGCACCGCATCTCCCTCGTCGCCCTGCACGCCGGCGGCCTGGAGGTGCGCCCCGACGTGGGCTCCGAGCACGTCGAGGCGACCGCCGCCACGATCCGCGCCACCGCCCGCTCGGCGCTGGAGGACCTGCGCCGCGTCCTCGGGGTGCTGCGCACCGAATCCCCCGCCGGCTCCGCCGCCGGGGCCGCCGAGCTCGCCCCCCAGCCCACGCTCGTCGACGTGCAGCGGCTGGTGGCGGACTCCCGCGCGGCCGGGGTGGGGGTGGAGCTGCGCAGCGAGGTGAGCCTGCACACCCAGGTCCCCGCCGAGCTCGGGCGCACGGTGTACCGCATCGTGCAGGAGGCCCTGACGAACGTGCACAAGCACGCGCGGTCCGCGCAGGCCGTCGTCACCCTCAGCGGGCGACCGGGCGGCTTCCTGTGCGTGGAGGTCGTCAACGGCCGGCCCGCCGGTGGGGCGCCGCTGCTGCCGGGCAGCGGTTCGGGGCTGGTGGGCCTGTCGGAGCGGGTGGGCATCGCCGACGGCACCCTGCTCAGCGGCCCCGAGGCCGACGGGGGTTTCGCGGTGCGGGCGCGGCTGCCGTGGCCGTCGCCGCACCCGGACGCGACCGGGCCGCACGACGCGCCCACGTGGACCCCGCCGGATGCCAGGATCAGCACGCCGCTGCGACCAGCACCCGGGGACGAGTGAGCCCCGGGCCCCGCGAGAGGAACCGATGAGCGAGACGAGCACCCCCGGCGCCCCCGCGCGCCCCACCCGCCTGCTCCTGGTGGACGACGACGCCCTGGTGCGCGCCGGGCTGCGGATGATCCTGTCCAGCGCGGAGGACATGGAGGTCGTGGGCGAGGCCAGCAACGGCTCGGAGGCGGTGGAGGCGGTCGCCGCGCACCGCCCCGACGTGGTGCTGATGGACGTGCGGATGCCCGGGGTGGACGGGCTGACCGCGGCGGGGCAGATCACCGGCCGGCCGGGCGCGCCGGCGGTGGTGATGCTGACGACGTTCGACCTCGACGAGTACGTCTTCCAGGCGCTGCAGGCCGGCGCGATGGGTTTCCTCCTCAAGGACACCCCGCCGCGCGAGCTCGTCGCCGCGGTGCGCGTGGTCGCCGCGGGCGAGGCGATGCTGTCGCCGACGGTGACGCGCCGCCTGGTGGGGCACTTCGCCGCCGACGCCGTCAGCCCGCGCCGCCACCGCGCGCAGGAGCGGCTGCGCTCCCTCACCGAGCGGGAGACGGAGGTGCTCGCCGCGGTGGGGCGGGGGCTGTCCAACGCCGACATCGGCCGGGAGCTGTACATGAGCGAGGCGACCGTCAAGACGCACGTGTCCCGGCTGCTGACGAAGCTCGGCGCGACGAACCGGGTGCAGGTCGCGATCGTCGCCCACGAGGCGGGGCTGCTCACCGACACCCAGGGCTGAGGACGCCGTCGCCCCGCCCGCGGCCGGTCCGGCTGCGGGCGGGGCGACGGCGGGTACCGGCAGGTGCCGGCTCAGGCCAGGTACGGCCAGCCGCCGGCGTCGTAGGCGAGGCGGTTGATCCCGAGGCGGGTCGCGCCCGAGTCGGTGTAGTAGTGGTAGACGAGCAGGTCGCCGTCGGCGTCGCGCAGCACCGACTGCCCGCCGGGGCCGTGCACGCTGCCCTGCGTGGCGTTGACGACGGTGCCGCCACCGGAGCGCATGTCCTTGCCGCCGGCGTCGAGGTAGGGGCCGGTGATGGTCTTCGACCGGCCCACGACGGTCTTGTACGTGCTGCTCGCGCCCTGGCAGCAGGAGTCGAAGGACGCGAACAGGTAGTACCAGCCGCCCGCCTGGTGGATGAACGGCGCCTCGACCGCGCCGGGGCTGGGGCGGGTGGCGAGGCTGTAGCGGGTGGTGTTGCCCGCGAGCTGCTTGCCGGTCGAGGGGTCGATCTGGATCATCTTGATGCCCGACCAGAACGAGCCGAACGTCAGCCACCACTTCCCCGAGGCGTCGACGACGAGGTTGGGGTCGATGGCGTTGTAGTCGCTGCTCGTCGTGGAGGAGTACACCCGGCCCTGGTCCGTCCAGCTGCCCGGGGCCCCGGTGGTGCTGGTGGCCAGGCCGATGGCGGAGTTGTTCGAGCCGAACGACGAGACGGAGTAGTACATGAGGTACTTCCCGCCGCGATAGGACACGTCGGGCGCCCACACGTCGGTCGTCGTCCCGTACGCCGACGTCCACGTCAGCGCCTTGGTGAACGCCGAACCGGCGCGGGTGAAGTTCGTGCGGTCGGTCGAGGTGCGCACCTCGACGAGGTCGTGCGTGGAGTAGAGGTAGTAGCGGCCGTCGGCGGCGCGCACCATCGAGGGGTCGTGCGCGGCCACGTCGCCCGCGACGACGCCGGGACCGGCGTAGGCGGAGGCGGCACCGGGGTTCGCGGCGACCAGGGCGGCGGCCGCGAGGGCGGCCAGCAGGCCCCGCGCGCGGCGGGCGGGGCGGGCGGCACGGGTGGCGCGGAAGGTCATCCACAGCTCCTCGTCGAGTGGTGGCGGCGTCCCGCTCGGGACGCCGCGGCGATCCTGCCCCGCCGTGTACAACGTTGCAAGAGGTGCCCCGCGCGGTTCCGCCGGCCTCCGCGCATGGGCGGGGTCGCCGCGGGTAGGGGCTGATCACGTCGAGCCCCGGCGGGACAGCACCCGAAGGACAGCAGCGGAGGACCAGAGCATGGCCGAGGACCAGACGACCCAGCAGGACCCCACCCAGCAGCACGCGCAGCCCGACGCCGAGGGCGAGCAGATCCCCCACCCCGGCCGCACCGGCGAGATGGGCGACGAGCCCGACCACGGCGAGGAGTCCTACCGGGGCAGCGGGCGCCTGGAGGGCAAGAAGACGATCATCACCGGCGGCGACTCCGGCATCGGCCGGGCCGTGGCCATCGCCTTCGCCCGCGAGGGCGCCGACGTGCTCATCGCCTACCTCCCCTCCGAGGAGGAGGACGCGCGGACCACGATCCGCCACGTCGAGGAGGCCGGCCGCAAGGGCGTCGCCGTGCCCGTCGACCTGCGCGAGGAGGACGCCTGCCAGCAGGTGGTCGACCGCGCCGTGGCCGAGTTCGGCCGCATCGACGTCCTCGTCAACAACGCCGCCTACCAGATGGCGCAGCCCGGCGGCATCGAGGACATCACCACCGAGCAGTTCGACCGCGTCCTCAAGACGAACCTCTACGCGATGTTCTGGCTGTGCAAGAAGGCGGTCCCGCACATGCGGGAGGGCGCCAGCATCATCAACACCTCCTCCATCCAGGCCTATCAGCCGTCCCCGCCGCTGCTGGACTACGCCACGACGAAGGCCGGCATCGTGAACTTCACGAAGGGCCTGGGGCAGATGCTGGTGGAGAAGGGCATCCGGGTGAACTCGGTGGCGCCCGGCCCGATCTGGACGCCGCTCATCCCGGCCACCATGCCGGAGGACAAGGTGGGGTCCTTCGGCAAGGACGTGCCGATGGGCCGCGCGGGGCAGCCGGCGGAGCTGGCACCGGCGTTCGTGTTCTTCGCCTCGCAGGAGTCCAGCTACGTCACCGCCGAGGTGCTCGGCGTGACCGGCGGCAAGCCGCTGGCCTGACCCGCCCCGCGGGCGCCCTCCGCGCCCTTCTCCGGGTTTCGGCGGCCCGGGCCCGCCTCGGGAGCGCCGAAACCCGGAGAAGGGCGGCCCGGGCCCGCCTCGGGAGCGCCGAAACCCGGAGAAGGGCGGCCCGGGGGCGTCAGCGCAGCAGCTCCGGGACCCGGAACTCCTCCCCGTGCACGTGGGTGGCGAGGAACGCGAACACCGTCTCGTACCAGAGCTTCGCGTGCTGGGGCGCCAGCACCCAGTGGTTCTCGTCGGGGAACAGCAGGAACCGGTGCGGCAGGTCCTCCGGCGGCCCGTCCCAGCGGGAGACGAGGTCCCACCACAGCCGCAGCCCCTCCCCCACCGGCACCCGGTAGTCCTCGTCGCCGTGGACGACGAGCACCGGCGTGGTGATGGCGTCGGCGTGGGCGCTGGGGTCGTTGGCGGCGGCCATCTGCGCGGTCATCTCCCGCGACCAGTAGTACGCGGCGTCCGTGGTGGGCCCGAACTGGTCCAGCGCCCACAGGCCGGCGTGGGTGACGATCGCGCGGAACCGGTCGGTGTGCCCGGCCACCCAGTTGGCCATGTAACCGCCGAAGGAACCACCCATGCACGCGGTGCGGCCGGCGTCGACGTCCTCGCGGGCCTCGGCGGCGTCGGTGAGGGTCATGAGGTCGGTGTACGGCTCGGCGCCCCACGCCCCCCAGCCGCGGTCCACGAACTCCTGCCCGTAGCCGGTGGACAGCCGCGGGTCCGGCAGCAGCACGGCGTAGCCGCGGGCGGCGGCCAGCCACGGGTTCCACCGCCACGACCAGGAGTTCCACGAGCCCAGCGGACCGCCGTGGATCCACAGCAGCAGCGGCGCGGGGTCCTCGGCCGAGGCGCCCTCGGGCAGCACCAGCCAGGAGCGCAGGCCCGTGCCGTCGGCGGCGGTGGCCTCCACCTCGGTGAGCGTGCCGGGCAGGTCCGGCGCGGCGGCGGGGCCCGGGAGGAGCACCGGCTGCTGGTCCTGCGCCGCCGCGTCCAGGCGCACCACCGCGGGCGGGGCGTCCACCGCCGAGCGCACCGCGTAGAGCCACCGCCCGTCCGGTGCCACCTGCAGGTCGGAGTAGGCGCCGCGGTCGCCGGTGAGCCGCCGCACGGCACCCGTGGCGACGTCGACGCGGAACACCGGGGCCGCGCCCCGCTCGTCGGCGGTGACGAACAGCGCGGTCGAGTCCGGCGACCAGCGCGGCGCCGCGCCCCACAGGTCCCAGCCGACGGCCACCTCCGCGACCGGGGCCGAGCCGTCCAGCGGCAGCACCACGACCCGCATCCGGGGCGCCCGCTGCGGGGTGCTGCGGGTCTCCAGCACCGCCGCCACCCGGGTGCCGTCCGGGGAGACGGCCGGGCCGAGCAGGTCGTCGCCGCCCTCGCCCGCGTCGGCCAGCACCCGCCGCTCGCCGGTGGCGGTGTCGATCGCGACGAGGGCGGAGCGCTGCGAACCGCGCCGCTCGGGCACCTGCCAGGTCGTCACGAGGGTCCCGCCGTCGGGGGTGAGCACGGCGTCGGCGTGGTCCAGCGCCCGGCCGGGCACGGGGGTGAGGTCGCGCAGCACGAGGCGGCCGCGGGCGTCGGCGTTCCCGAGCGCGGCGCCGAAGCAGCGGATCTGCTCCGGGCCGAGGTCGTGGTCCCAGAACCGCACCGGGTAGCCGGCGTGCAGGACGGCGCTGACCTTGGCGTCGGCGCGGGCCTTGCGCCGCTCGGCGGCCGAGCCGGGGCCGTCGGCGGCGACGGCGCTCGCCCCGGGCAGGGTCGGTGCGGACAGCACGAGCCGGTCGGCGTCCCGGGCGGTG
>NZ_BAABIL010000123.1:0-8702 GCF_039542765.1 Kineococcus glutinatus | reverse complement strand
CGCCCGCACCCCCGCCAGCCGCCGGGTCTCCCCCGCCAGGACGCGCCCGGCCAGCAGGTCCGCACCGTCCGCCGGCCGCCGGTGCGCCGTCGCGGTGGCGGCGGCGAAGGCGGCCGGGTCCGCGACGGCCACCCGGCCCCAGCGGAACGCCGCGACGTTGGCGGCGACCTCCACGCCGTTGAGCCGGATCGCCTCCTCCACGCTCGCCGCCCGCAGCGGCAGCCCGCCGTCCTGGAACGCGGCTCCCACGACCAGCAGGTTGGCCACCGCCGTCGTGCCGAACAGCGCCGCGGAGGCGGCCAGCGCGTCCAGGGCGTGCACCCGGGCGCCGGCCGCGGCCAGCCGCTCCAGCAGCGGCCCGGCGCCGGGGTGCCGCAGCGCGGCGTCGTGGACCATCTCCCCCGTGGGCGTCCGGCTCGTCGAGGCCACCGCCACCGTCCGCCCCGGTGCGGCGACGGCGAGGTGGCGCGCGTCGGTTGCCACCAGCAGGTCGAAGGCGAGCAGGGCGTCGGCGTGCCCGGCGCTGACCCGGTTGGCCGCGACGGCCCCCGGGTCGCGCTGCGCCGCCCGCGGGTCGGACAGCCGCAGGTGGGAGGTGACCGGCCCCGCCTTCTGCGACAGCCCCGTCTGGTCCAGGCCCGCGCACCGCAGCCCGTCGAGCAGCGCCGCCTGGGCGAGGACCGCGTTGACCGTGACGATGCCCGTGCCGCCGATGCCGGCGAGGAACACGTCGTGCGCCGGGTGCAGGTCCGGGTGCAGGACCGGCACCGGCGCCCCGGGCACGGCCGGCGCCTCGGGCACCGCGCGCGGGCGGTGGGCGCGGGCGGGGTCGACCGTGACGGTCACGAACGAGGGGCAGTCCCCCTGCAGGCACGTGAGGTCGGTGTTGCACGACGTCTGGTCGATGCGGGTGCGGCGGCCGAACTCGGTGTCCACCGGCTGCACCGACAGGCAGTTGCTCTTGCGGCCGCAGTCGCCGCAGCCCTCGCAGACGGCCTCGTTGACGACGACGCGCGTGGTGCGCTCGGGCAGCAGCCCCCGCTTGCGCAGCCGCCGCGCCTCGGCGGCGCACACCTGGTCGTAGACGAGAACGGTGACCCCGGGCACGCCGCGCAGCAGCCGCTGCGCCTCGTCGAGGCGGTCGCGGTGCCAGAGGAGGGTGCCGGGGGCGAAGCGCGCCGAGCGGCCGTAGCGGTCCGGCTCGTCCGCGCAGACGATGGTGCGGGCCACGCCCTCGGCGTGCAGCTTGCGGGTGAGGGCGGGTACGTCGAGCCCGCCGGTGGCGTCCTGCGCGCCCGTCATCGCGACGACGTGGTTGAACAGCAGCTTGTAGGTGATGTTCACCCCCGCCGCGACGCAGGCCTGCACCGCCAGCTGGCCGGAGTGGAAGAACGTGCCGTCCCCGACGTTCTGGAAGACGTGCGGCACGTCGGTGAACGGCGCCTGCCCGATCCACTGCGCGCCCTCGCCGCCCATCTGCGTCAGGCCGGTCACCTGCGCGCCCGCCCGCGAGGACAGCGTCACCATCGTGTGGCAGCCGATCCCCCCGGCGCCCAGGGAACCCTCGGGCAGCACGGTGGAGCGGTTGTGCGGGCAGCCGCTGCAGAAGTACGGCGTGCGGACGGCGCCGCCCGCGGGCAGCGGTGTCAGCGTCAGGGCGGTGCGCGGCGCGGGCGGCGGGGCCAGCTCCACCCGGCCGCGCAGCAGGGTGCGCAGCGGCCCGGTGAGCCGGTCGGCGCTCAGGGCACCGCCGGCGGGCACCAGCGGGCGCCCGCCGGGGCCGCGCCTGCCCCACACCAGCGGCGCGCGGGCGCTGCCGTAGAGCAGGTCGCGCACCTGCTGCTCGACGAACGCCGACTTCTCCTCCACGACGAGCAGCTGCTCCAGGCCGCGGGCGAGACGGGTCAGCGCGGTGCGCCCCAGCGGGTACGGCATCCCGATGCGCAGCAGCCGGATCCCGGCGCGGTGCAGGTCGCCGTCGCCGAGCCCGAGGTCGGCCAGCGCCTGGCGCACCGCGTCGAACGTCGAGCCGGCGGCGGCGATGCCGAGCCAGGCGTCGGTGGGGTCGACCACCACCTCGTCGAGCGGGTTCGCCGCGCCGTAGGCCTCGACCGCCGCCCAGCGCGGCCCGAGCAGGTCGGCCTCCGCGAGCAGGCTGTCCGGCGGTGCGGCCATCCGCCGCTGCGCGTACGTCCAGGGCCGGCCCTCCCACTGCAGCTCCGGCACCCGGATCCGGAGGCCCGCGGGATCGAGGTCGAGGGTGAACAGGCCGTCGGCGACGTCGGAGACGACCTTGATCCCGACCCAGCACCCCGAGGCCCGCGACAGCGCGACCCCGTGCAGGCCGAGGACGACGAGCTCGGCGGCGTCGCGGGGGAAGAGGACCGGCAGGCCGTACGCGGCGAGGGTGCGCTCGCTGGCGCACGGCACCGTGGAGGACTTCGACGCCGGGTCGTCGCCGACCAGCGCCAGCACGCCACCGCGCGGGTGCACCCCGTACATCGAGGCGTGCCGGATCGCGTCGCCGGCGCGGTCGAGGCCGGGGCCCTTGCCGTACCAGACGCCGACGACGCCGTCGTGGCTGCGCCGGCCGGTGGGCAGTTCCGTCTGGCTGCCCCACACCGCGGTGGCGCCCAGCTCCTCGTTGACGGCGGGCACGAGGTGGACGTCGTGCCGGGTGCGCAGCTCGGGGACCGCCGCGAGGGTGCGGTCCAGGCCCGCCAGCGGGCTGCCCTGGTAGCCGGAGACGAAGCTCGCCGTCCGCAGCCCGGCGCGGGCGTCGCGGGCGTGCTGCTCGACGAGCAGGCGGGCGACGGCCTGCACGCCGGTGAGCAGGACGGGGTGGGCGCCGGCGCGGTAGCGGTCGGCGAGGTCGGGGGCGTGCCCGCCCGCGGGAGCGGTGCGCTCGGCGGTGTCGGTCACGGGGACCCCCTCCCGGGCACCGACGCCGGTGCTCCGTGGCCCCACACTGCGACCGTGCGCGCGGATGCGTCAACGCGGGGCGGCGGAACTGGGCAGACTGCACAGTTCGGAGGCGCCGGGTGGGTCGGAGGTGATCGGCGTGAGCAGTACCGACCGGCTCGACGCGGAACCGCCCGCCGGACCGGGTGCACCCGCGCGGGACGGCGCGGGTGCACCCGGCGGCGCGTGCTGCCACCGCGGGGCGCCCGGTCGCTCCGGCCGCCCCGCGGGGCGTCTCAGGCCGGCGACACCTCGCCGAGCAGCGCCACCATCGCGTCGCGCGAGCGCTGGTCGTCGGCGAGGCGCTCGGCCTCCGCGACGTCGTGCGTCTCCAGCTCCAGGACGTAGCTGCCCGCGAAACCCCGCTCCTCCAGGGCGGTCATCACGCCGCGGAAGTCGACCTGCCCGCGGCCGATGCCGAGGTTGAGGTCGCCGGGCACCGCGTCGCGCAGGTGGACGCGCTCGACGCGGTCGGCGTGGCGGGCGGCCCAGGCGACGGGGTCCTCCCCGGAGGCGACGAGGTGGGAGACGTCGAGCAGCAGCCCCAGCTCCTCGTGGCCGAGGGCGTCGAGCACCCGGTCGGCGCGCGCCACGTCGTGCACCCAGCGGCGGTGGTGCAGCACCTCGCAGAGCAGCCGCACCCCCTGCTCCGCGCACAGCCGGGACAGCAGCCGCAGGTTCGCGACGACCCGCGCCAGGTCGGCCTCCTCGTCGGTGTACGGCTCCCACGAGGGCCCGCCGCACGGCACGACGAGCGCCGCGCCGGTCGCCGCGGCCAGCGCGACGAGCGGGCGCGCGGTGGCGGTGAGGGTGTCCGCGTCCAGGGCCGGGTCGTTGAGCGGTCCGACGTCGGAGTTCACCGCCCCGGCGGTGAGGCCGTGCGCCGCGAGCGCCGCGACGTAGCCGGCCGGCTCGCCGGTGAAGGGCACCGGGACGTGGTCGGTCACGGCCGGGATGGCCCCCAGGTCCACCTCCACCGCACCGGTGGCCGCGATGAGCTCGAGGGCCTCGGCCAGCGGGCGGAACCGGAAGGTGATGGTGGAGACGGCGATGCGCCGCGCCGTCGCGCTCGCGGTGGTCGTGGTGCTCACGGGCTGGGCTCCGTCCTGGCCGCTCAGGCGATGTACGAGCCGCCGTTGATGTTCTGCGTGGTGCCGGTGATGTAGGAGGCGTCCTCGCTGGACAGGAACACCACCAGCGCGGCGATGTCGGCCGGGGTGCCCTGCCGGCCCAGCGGCACGGCGGCGGCCAGCGCGGCCTCGTTGGCCTCGTCGGTCGCACCGGCGCGGATGTCGGTGTCCACCACGCCGGGGCTGACGGCGTTGACGGTGATGCCCTGCGGGGCGAACTCCCGGGCCAGCGAGCGGGTCAGGCCCAGGACGCCCGCCTTCGCCGCCGAGTACGGCGTCTTGGAGAACACCCCGCCGCCCTGCTGCGCGGAGACCGAGGACATGTTCACGATGCGCCCGTAGCCGTGCTCGAGCATCTGCGGCAGCAGGGCACGGCACGTGAGGAACGTGCCGGTGAGGTTGATGTCGACCACCCGGCGCCACTCGCGCATGTCGACCTCGAGGAAGGGCACGGGCGAGGCGACACCGGCGATGTTGGCCAGCGCGCCCACCGGCGGCAGACCGGCGGCGGCGAGCGCCTCGACGGCGCGCGCCACCGAGTCCTCGTCGGTGACGTCGACCCCGATGCCCACGACCCGGGTGCCGAACTCGCCGGCGATCTTGTCGGCGGCGGCCTCGGCGCCGGCGGCGTCGATGTCGAGCAGGGCGACGGGCCAGCCCTCGGCGGCGAAGCGGGAGGCGACGGCGAAACCGATGCCGCGCGGCGAGGCGGCGCCGGTGACGACGGCGGTGCGCGGGCCGGTGCCGGTCTGGTAGCTCATGTCGGTCCTTCTCTGCTGGTGGCGGGGTGTGGCGTCCGAGATCGGGGGTGGGTCAGGCGACGGGCGCCGCGAGGGCGGCCGGGTCCTGCCGGGCGGCGGCCGTGGCGCGCTCGACCTCGGCGCGGCGGGACCGGTCGAAGGTCTCCGGCGTGGCCAGCGCGGCGACCAGGCCGACGGCGCCGTAGACGACGAACAGCACGGCCGGGCCCGTCCAGCCGTACGCGGAGTGCAGCGAGACGGCCCAGAACGCGGTGAAACCGGAGATGACGGCGGCCAGCTGGTAGGCCAGCGAGGCACCGGAGGAACGGGTCTCGGTGGAGAACAGCTCGGCGAACCAGGCGCCCTGCGTGCCGCCCAGGGAGTTCTGGCAGAACACGAAGGCGATGACGAACACGGCGATGATCGCGCCGAGGGAGCCGGTGTTGACCAGCAGGAACATCGGGATGCCGAACACCAGCATCAGCGAGGTGCCGAACACGTACACCGGCTTGCGCCCGACCCGGTCGGTGAGGTGGCCCCACAGCAGGGTGGCGGGGAACCCGAGGAGTGCGGCGACGACGATCGCGAGGATGGTCTGCGGGCGGGTGGCCAGGCCCTCGGAGTGCACGTAGGAGGTGACGAAGGAGATCGAGACGGCGTAGCCGGCGGTCTCGGCGACGCGCAGGCCGAAGGCGCGCACGAGGTTGCGCCAGTCCTGGCGGAGCACCTGCGCGAGCGGGTTCGCCACCAGCTGGCCGTGTTCCTTGGCGTCTTCGAACTCCGGGGACTCCTCGACCTTGAGGCGGATGTACATCCCGGCCCCGATGAGGACCGAGCTCAGCAGGAACGGCACGCGCCAGGCCCAGTCGCCGGGCAGGCCGGCGCTGGCCAGGAAGGCCAGGTTCGCCAGCAGCAGCCCGAGGGGGAACCCGGCCTGCGGGATCGCGGTGTACGCGCCCTTGCGCTTCCACGGGGCGTGCTCGTAGGTCATGAGGATCGCCCCGCCCCACTCCGCGCCGAAGGCGAGGCCCTGGATGACGCGGACGGTGACGAGGAGGATCGGGGCGAGGATGCCGACGGTCTCGTAGGTCGGCAGGGCCCCGATGACGACGGTGGCCACGCCCATGACGAGCAGCGAGGCGATGAGGACCGGGCGGCGCCCGACCTTGTCGCCGAGGTACCCGCCGATGATCCCGCCCAGGGGGCGCGCGGCGAACCCGATGCCGAGGGTCCCGAAGGACAGCAGCAGCGCGGTGGTCGGGTCGCTGTCGGGGAAGAAGGCGTCGCCGAAGTACAGCGCGGCGGCGGTGCCGTAGCCGATGAAGTCGTAGTTCTCGACGGTGGTCCCGACGGCGCTGCCGATCGCCACCCGCTTCTTGTGCTCGGTGCCCAGCACGGGGCGGCCGGCGGTCCGACCGGTGGGTGTGGTCACAGCCATCTCCTTCGAGGGCGGGGCGCGTCTGCGGGCCTCAGTCGGATGTGTCGACTGTCCCACTGTCAACAGTGCGACAAGACACTGTCGCACCCGGCTCCCGCCTCCTGTCAAGTCCCGGCGGACCGCCTGCCGCGCCTCAACCGGCGACGGCGCGCTCCCGCATCCGCCGCTCGATGCGCGCCGCCGCCTCGCCCATGTGGGTGCGCAGGAAGTCCCGCCCGCCCGCGGCGTCGCCGGCCTCCACGAACCCCACGATCGGCGCGTGCCGCTCGTAGGCCATGTTGTGCAGCGCCGTCTGCGGCCCGGCCGCCGTGATCGCCGCCCGGGTCAGCCCGCTGACGGAGCGCCAGCTGTGCAGCAGCGTCCGGTTCTCGCTCAGCGCGCACAGCCGCTCGTGGAACGCCAGGTCCGCGTCCAGCTGGGCCAGGACGTCACCCTCGCTGCCGCGCAGCACCTCCAGCGCCTGCCGCAGGTGCCCCGCCGCGACCCCGCGGTCCTGCCGGGTGCACAACGACTCCAGCGCCAGGCTCTCCAGCGCGTGGCGGACGGCGAAGATCTCCTCCACCTCCCGCTCGGTCACCACGCGCACCGACAGCCTCCCCCGGCTGTCGGACGTCAGCAGACCCTCCTGCTGCAGCTGGCGCAGCGCCTCGCGCAACGTGCCGCGGCTGACGCCCAGCGCATCGCTGAGCTCCACCTCCGCCAGGTGCGTGCCCGGAGCCAGGTCACCGGAGCTGATCGCCTCGCGCAACCGGGCGTGGATCAGCTCCCGCCGGGTCTGCGACGCGATCGACCCCAGCGCCGCCAGCGCGGACCTGCCACCACCGCTCACGGCGCCAGCGTATCCGCGCCCCCCGCGGCCCCCGGGCCCCGCGACCCCAGCACCCCGCGCACGTCACCCCACGACAGCAGGACCCAGCCCGCGCAGAACACCGCCGAGGACACCACCGGCGCCCACCACGCCGTCGCCGCCGCCTCCTCCTGCACCACCACCAGCGCCACCAGCGCCGCCACCGCCGCCACCACCCGCAGCGTCGGCCCCGCCCAGCGCTGCCCCTGCGCCCGCCACACCACCACCCACGGCAGCGCCGACGTCACCGCCGCCCCCAGCAGGTACGCCACCGCGATCCCCGTGACGCCGAACGGCCCCGCCAGCACCGCCAGCGCCCCCACCCCCACGGCGAACCCCGCCGTGCTCATCAGCGCCGAGGACCGGATGCCGCGCGCCGCACCGCTCGTCAGCGCCGCCACCGCCGCCACCGGCAGCGTCGTCAGCAGCACCGCCACCAGCAGCACCCGCAGCGCCGGCACGCCACCGGCGAAGTCCTCCCCCGCCAGCCGCAGCAGCGGCCGCGCCCCCAGCACCAGCACCGCGAACAGCGGCACGAACACCGCCACCGCACCCCGCGTGACGCGGTCCGCCTGCCGGCGCACCGCCGCCGCGTCCCCCGCCCCCGCGCTGCGCGCCATCGCCGGGAACAGCACCTGCACCAGCGAGCGCGCCAGCATCGAGGCCGGCGTCGCCAGCGTCACCGCCGCCGCCAGCAACCCCGCCTCCCGCGCCGGCACCGCCTCCCCCGCCACCACCAGGCACAGCTGCAGCAGCCCCGCGCTGGCCACGTTGCCCAGCACGCCCCACGCGACGAAGGCGTCCACCTCCCGCCGCAGCCCCGGCGGCAGCGGACCCGCCCCCCGCGCCCGCGGCCACCCCGCCACCGCGTACGCGGCGTACCCCAGCGCCAGCGGCAGCAGCAGCGGCAGCGCGGCACCCGTCAGCAGCAGCACCAGCAGGCAGCCCAGCGCCAGCACCAGCGCCACGCCCTCCCACGCCGTCGCGCGCGCCACCCGCCCGTGCCCCAGCAGCGTCCCCCGGCTCAGCAGGTACCCCGCGTAGGCCATCGCCAGGGCCGCCACCGCCAGCGCCGGGCCCACCCCGTCGCCACGGCGCAGCCCGGCCCACGCCCCCACCAGCACCGCCGAGACCGCCCCGGTGGCCAGGGTCCGCCGCCGCAGGTGCCGCGCCAGCGCCGCCACCTGCGCCGCGTCCCGCGCCCCCAGCGCCCGGGCCGTGAACTTCGACGCCGCCGCCCCCGCCGCAGCCGGCCACAGCATGCTCGCCAGCACCGCCAGCGCGATCTGCGGGCCCAGGACGCCCAGCACCTCCTCACCGCGCAGGTTCGAGACCAGCAGGTTGTAGCCCGTGCGGGTCAGGCCCGCCAGCAGCACCCCCACCACGCTCAGACCCGCCGCGACCGCCAGCACCGGCACCCGCCGCCGGCCGGACCCGCTCACCGCGCCGGCCCCCCGCTCACCGCACCAGCTCCCGGTAGCGCGACCGCAGCCGCTCCGCCGCCGCCCGCACGTCGTGGCTGCGGGCCACCCACCCCCGCCCGCCCACCGCCGCCGCCACCGCCGGCGGGTCGGCCAGCGCGCGGC
>NZ_BAABIL010000122.1:0-13930 GCF_039542765.1 Kineococcus glutinatus | reverse complement strand
CGCCCCCCAGTCGTGCCCGGCCGCGACCTGCTGGCAGCGCCGCGCGCGGTCCGGGTCGGGGTCGTCGAGCAGCGCCAGCACCCGATCCGCGAACGCGGCCGCACCGGCCTCCACCCACACGGCACCGGGCACCGGCTGCACGGCGGGCAGCGGCGTGCTCACGACGGGCAGCCCGGCGGCCAGGTACTCGAACGCCTTCAGCGGGCTGATGCCGCGGGTGAGGTCGGTGACCAGGTAGGGCACGACCCCCACCGCCGCCGCGGCCAGCTCCTCGGCCAGGGCCTCCTCCGGCAGCGGGCCGACGACCTCCGCGCCCGCCTCCAGCAGCTCCCGCCAGGCGGGGTGCGCGGTGGTGCCCTCGCCCAGCGGCCCCAGCAGGCGCAGGCGGGCGGTGCCGCGCAGGGCCCGGGCCAGCGCGGCGAGCAGCGGCAGGTCGAGCTTGTGCGCGACGAGGTTGCCCGCGAAGGCCACGACCGCCTCGCGCGGGCCCCGGCGCCGCCCGGCGGCCCCCGCGAACAGGGCCACGTCGGCGACGTTGGGCAGCAGCAGCACCCGGCCGAAACCCTGCCGGTGCAGGTGCTCGGCCACGGCCGGGCTGGTGGCGATCGCGAGCGCGGCCCGGCCGGCGAGGCGGCGCTCGGCGGCGAGCAGGCGAGCGGGGTCCACGCCGGGGTTGCGGTGCAGCAGGTCGACGAGGTGGTAGACCACCACGTCCGCGTCGTCGGGCAGGTCGTACACGTGGGGCGTGTAGGTCCACAGCACCCGCGGGCCGGGGTGCCGGGCCCACCGCCCCACCTGCCGGTGCAGCAGGTGCGCGTTGGGCAGCCGGGTCAGCGGCCCGTGGGAGGGCACGATGCGGGGCGTCACCACCCGCACCCCGGCGGGGACGGCCCGGTGGACGCCCGTGGGCGGTGCGGGGTGCAGCCGGCGCAGGACGCGGCGCGCGTCGCCCGGTCGCAGCCGCCGGGTGCCGGTGCCCTCGGCGAACACCACGCCGAACCCCTCGGCCAGGGCGCGCGCGACGTGGTGCTGGTTGGTGGCGATGACGGCGTCCCAGTCGGCGGTGCCCAGCACCAGGACGAGGGGCGCGCCGCGGCCGGCGCCGGGCGGCTCGTCCCGCCGGGTCGCGTCGTCGTCGGGCCCCGCGCGCCGTTCCACCGGGGTCCACGCTAGCCCCCGGCGGGCCCCCGGTCCTGCCCGGCGGCGTCGAGGGCGGGGGCGAGCGCGGCGTCGAGCCGCCCCGCCAGGCCCGCGGTGCGGGTCGCCGTCAGGTGGTGCGCGTCGCGGTACAGCAGGACACCGCCCTGCACGGCGGGGCAGCGCCGGTCGGTGCACAGCCACGCCGAGGTGTCCACGTGGGTGCCGCCGGCCGCCCGCACCGCCCGGCGCTCGGCCGCGGTGCGCTCCTCGTCGAGCACGTCGGCGCGCTCCCCGCCGCAGCGCGAGGGCTGGTGCAGGGCGGCGCTCAGGCACACGGGCACCGAGCGGGGGAACTCCGGGTTGTCGGCCAGCCACACCACCGCCGTCGTGCCGGGCAGCGCGCGCAGCGTGCCGGTGACCCCCGCCGCCCAGGTCGCGGGGGAGTCGTCGCCCTCGAGCTGCTGCCGCCCGTAGCCGGTGGCGACGACGACCGCGGGCCGCAGCCGCCGGATGCGCTCCAGCGCGGCGCGGCGCCACGTCGTGCACTCGGTGAACGGCCGGTTCAGCCGGGTCTGGTGGGCGGTCACCGACGCCGGCGGGCAGGAGGACTTCGTCAGGACGACGAGGCGCAGCCCCCGCCGGAGCGCGATGCGCTCCAGCGGGGGGAACCACGTGTCGGCGTGGGAGTCGCCGAACAGCACCACGGTGCGCGCTGCGGCGGGGTCGCCGTAGGTGCACCCCGGTGGCTCGACGACGCGGAAGGCGACGAGGCAGCCGTCGCGGGAGGAGCGGCTGACGTCGCCGGACGCCGCCCGCAGCCCCGGCCGCAGGTCGGAGGGCACGTAGGCCGCCTCAGGGGCGGGCAGCCCCGCCGCGACCGGGACCGCCGGCGCGGGGCGCCCGGCGTCCAGGGCGGGGGGGACCGCCGCCCACGCGCTGACCGCCAGGGCCGCCGCGGACGCCGTGCCGGCCAGCGCCCAGGTGGTGCGCGGCCGCCGGGGCAGCCACCGGCTGCGGCGCACCGGTTCCTCGACGAGGTGGTGGGTGGCGGCGGCGAGGAGCAGGGCGGCGGCGAGCAGCACCGCTGCCGGCACCGGCAGCGGGCGGGCGGCGAGGGAGGGCAGCACGAGCAAGGGCCAGTGCCACAGGTACAGCGGGTAGGACAGGTCGCCCAGCGCGGTCAGGGGCCGCGCGGACAGCAGCCGCTGCTCGGTGCCCGCCCCGCGCGCCCCGGCGCCGATCACGGCGGCGGCCCCCAGCACCGGGACGGCGGCGCGCCAGCCGGGGAAGGGGGAGGCGTCGGTGACCAGCACCGCGGCGGCGAGGACGGCGGCCAGCCCGGCCCAGCCCAGCAGCGCCGCGGCGCGGGCCGGCGGGGCCCCGGTGCGGCGCAGCAGCAGCGCGAGGAGCCCGCCGCAGGCCGGCTCCCACGCGCGGGCCGGCAGGGTGAAGAAGGCGTAGGGCTGGTGGGTGGCGGTCAGCCAGGTGCACAGCGCGAAGGAGGTCGCGGCGACGAGGGCCAGCAGCACGACGGGCACGGCGACGGGCACGGCGACGGGGACCGCTGCGGGCGCACCGGTGGTGCGGCGGCGGGCGGCGCGGGCCAGCAGCAGCGCCGCCACCGGCGCCAGCAGGTAGTACTGCTCCTCCACGGCCAGCGACCAGAAGTGCTGCAGGGGGGAGGGCTCGGAGCCCGCGAGGTAGTCCACCCCCGCCAGCGCGAACCGGTTGTTCGCGTTCTGCAGCACCGCCGCCACCGCGTCCAGCGCGACACCGGCCACCGCCAGCGGCGGCAGCAGCACCCGCGCCGCGACCACCGTGACGACCAGCACCAGCAGCGCGGCCGGCAGCAGCCGGCGGACCCGCCGGGCCCAGAACCGCACCGGGGCGACGGTGCCGGTCCGCTCCACCTCGTCCAGCAGCAGGCCGGTGACGAGGTAGCCGGACAGCACGAAGAACACGTCCACGCCGACGAAACCGCCCGGCAGCCCGGGCAGCCCCGCGTGCTGGAGCACCACCAGGGCGACGGCCACCCCCCGCAGCCCCTGCAGGTCGGCGTGGCGGCGGCGGGTGCCCGCCCCGCCGGCCGCCGCGGTGGGGCGCCCCGCGCTCACGCCCCCGCCGCGGTGAGCACCTGCACGACCGTGCGCAGCAGGATCTTCACGTCCAGCCAGAGCGACCAGTTCTCGATGTAGTAGTTGTCGAAGCGGGCGCGCTCGCCGATGGAGGTGTCCCCGCGCAGGCCGTGGACCTGCGCCCAGCCGGTGATGCCGCACGGCACGCGGTGGCGCCACAGGTACTCGTCGTGGTCGCGGCTGAAGCGCTCCACGAAGTAGGGCCGCTCGGGGCGGGGCCCGACGAGGGACATGTCGCCGCGCAGCACGTTCCACAGCTGCGGCAGCTCGTCGAGGGACAGCGCGCGCATCCACCGGCCGACGCGTCCCACCCGCTCGTCGTCGGCGATGGTCCAGCGGGTGTCGGCCTCCCCGGTGCCGGGCGACATGCTGCGGAACTTCAGGAGCTGGAAGCGCCGCCCGTCCAGCCCGATCCGCTCCTGGCGGAAGAGGACCCCGGGCCCGCCCTCCCAGCGCACCGCGAGGGCGCAGCACAGCAGGAGCGGGCCGAGCAGCAGCAGGCCCGCGGCGGAGGCGGTGACGTCCACGACGCGCTTCAGCGGCCAGGTCGTGGCCCGGAAGGCGGAGCGGCGCAACCGCACCAGGGGCACGCCGTCGAGGACCTCCACGAGGCGGTGGGTGCTCTGCACCTGCCAGAACCGCGGCACCGTGTAGATCTCCACGTCGAGGCGGTGGCAGCCGCGCAGGACGTCGAGGATGACGGGTTCCGGCGCGTTGGACCAGCCCACGACGACGACGCCGACGCCCTGCTCCCGCGCCACCCGCGCCAGGTCGGCGAGGCGGCCCAGGACGGGCAGCGGGCGCTGCGCGGCGTCGAGGCGGGGGTCGTCGTCGATGAACCCGACGGGTCGCAGGCCGTGCTCGTGCCGGCCGAGGATCCCGGCGAGCTGGGCGCCGAGGCCGCCGCAGCCGACGATGAGGGCGCGCTGCGCCATCCGGCCGCTGCGCCGCCCGCGGCGCACGACGGCGTACGCCACCGCGCGGGCGGCGACGACGAGGGCCGTCTGCGCGCCGAGGACCAGCACGAGGGTGCCGTCCACGCTGACGGCGTCGAGGAGCACGTCGAGGACGGTGCTCAGGCCCAGGGAGCCCACGGCGGCGGTGAGCAGGAACGGCAGGTCGTCCAGCAGGGCCAGGCCCAGGCGCGCGCGGTAGAGGCCCAGCAGCGCGCAGGACGCGACCAGGGCGGCGGTGAAGATCCCCACCCCCGCGGCGCGGGGTCCGCTGGCGGCGAGCACCGCGGCGGCGCAGGCGACGTCGACGGCGAGCAGGAGCGGCGGCAGGCCGCCGGTCGCCGGCCGCTCGGCCGCTGCGGGTGTCCCCGCCCTCGGCCGGTCGATCAGTGCCATGTCCGCTCCGTGTCCGCTCCGTGGGTCTGGTCGGTCCCTCCTGGGCTCCCGCCTCTCGACAGCTCCCGGTGGACGTCGGCGGCCCGGGGGCGCACCTTGAGGCGCGGCCCGGGGGCGCGGCCGGGGCGGGGGCGGGGGCGGGGGCGGTCCGCGGGGCCGGCGGTTCAGGCGCGCGGCGCCAGCGCCGATGGACGGTCGTGGGGGCGGTCGCGGCCCCCGGCAGCCGCCCCAGCCCGTGAGGAGCCGCGTCGTTGGACCTCGTCGACTACCTGCGCGTGCTGCGCAAGCGCTGGGTGACGGTCGTCGTCTCGGTGCTGCTGGGTCTCGCCGCGGCGGTGGGGTTCACGAGGTGGAGCACCCCGCTGTACCGCGCCGACGTCCTGCTGTTCGTCTCCATGCACGACAGCGGCAACGCGGCGATGCTCATGCAGGGCGGCCTGTTCACCCAGCAGCGGGTGCAGTCGTACACCGGCGTGCTCACCAGCCCGAAGGTGCTGCAGCCGGTGGTCGACGAGCTGGACCTCGACACCACGGCCCGCGCGCTGGGCGCCAGGGTGGGCAGCAACGCCCCGCTGGGCACCGTCCTCATCAACGTCGTCGTGGAGGACGAGTCCCCGCGGGACGCGGTGCGGATCGCCAACTCCGTGGCGGTGCACTTCAACGCCGCCGTCCAGGACCTGGAGCGCCCCGCCGCGGGGGTGCCGAGCCCGGTGGAGATCAACGTGCTGCGCCGGGCGGAGGAGCCGGAGGAGCCGATCTCGCCGAGGTCCTCGCGCAACCTGGGCCTCGGCCTGCTGGCCGGTCTCGCCGCGGGCGCGGGCATCGCCGTGCTGCGGGAGGTGCTCGACACCACCGTCCGCACGCCGGAGGCGCTGAACGGGCTGGGGGCGCCCGCGCTGGGCACCACGCTCCTCGGCGAGCAGCGCGAGCGGCCCGAGCTCGTCACCGAGCACCCGCGCAGCCCGCAGGCGGAGGCGATGCGCCAGATCCGCACGAACCTGCAGTTCGCGGACGTGGACCACCCGCCGCGCTCCCTCGTCATCACCTCCGCGCTGCCGGAGGAGAGCAAGAGCACCATCGCGGTGAACCTGGCGCTGACCATGGCCCACGCCGGCGTGCGCACGATCCTGGTCGAGGCCGACCTGCGGATGCCGAAGGTGGCGGACTACCTGGGCATCGACCGCAGCGCGGGCCTGACCACGGTGCTCGCCGGCCGCGCCGACGTCGACGACCTGCTGCAGCCCTACGGCGACACCGGCCTGTCGGTGCTGGCCAGCGGCCCGATCCCGATGAACCCCGCCGCGCTGCTCGGGTCGCGGCACATGGCCGACCTGCTGGCCGCGCTGGGGGAGCGGGCGGACCTGGTGATCCTCGACAGCCCGCCGCTGCTGCCGGTCACCGACGCCGCGGTGATCGCCCGCCAGGTGGACGGGGTGATCCTCGTCGCCCGGCACGGGCGCACCACCCGCGACCACATCCGCAGGGCCCTGGACCGGTTGCGGGCGGTGGACGCGCGGGTGCTGGGCGGGATCCTGTCGATGGTGCCGGCGCGCGGCTCGGAGTACTCCTACGGCTACGGGTACGGCTACGACTACCAGCCGGAGGCGTCGGCGGAGCCGGACCCGCCCCTGGTGAGGGCCTGAGGCACCGCCCGGGCGGGGTCGGGGGCCAGCGCCGCGAGCACCTCGTCGAGGGCGGTGCCCAGCCGCCGGCCGGTCCTGCGCTGCTCCTGCGCCGGCAGCCCGTGCACGTCGGGCTCGTCGTCGCCGGCGGGGTCGGCCGGTGCGGTGGGCCCCCGCAGCGGCGGGGCCGCGGCGAGGAGGGCGCGCAGGGCGGCGGCGGGGTCGGCGGTGCCGCGCACGCGGCCGGTGCGGTGCAGCTCGCGGGCGATGCGGGCGAGCTCGCGGAGGGTGAACGTGCGCCGCTGGGCGGCGGGGACCAGCTCCAGGACGGCGCGCCGGTGCTCGCGCGTCATGCCGACGACGAGGTCGGCGTCCTCGACGAGCCGGGCGTCGAGCAGGCGCGCGGTGGACGGCCCGGGGGGCCGGCCGGTGGCCTCCTCCAGCAGCTCCGCGGCGACGGGGTCCACGGGCAGGCCGGGCAGCGCGCGCGTGCCGGCGCTGGTGACCTCCACCCGGTCCGCGAGCGGGCCGAAGCGTTCCCGCAGCCGGTGGCGCAGCAGGCCCGCCGCCAGCGGTGAGCGGGAGACGTTGGCGGTGCAGACGACGAGGACGCGGAACGGGGCCGCGGTGCCGCCGCGGGGGGTCACGGCGCCAGCTTCAGCAGCTCGCGCCGCTCCCGCAGGGCGGCCAGCAGGGCGGCCGTCTCCACGTGCTCGCGCCCCTCCAGGAGGGACTGCTTGGCGGCCAGGTCCGCCGCGGCGGTGATCTCCTCGTGGCTGAGCCCGCTGGCGGTGGAGGCGATGCGGGGCCACTCCACGGCGGTCAGGTCGAAGGTCCGCAGCCGGCCCTGGACGATCTCGTGCACGACGCCGGTGCTGGGCAGGAGGTACTGGACGAGGGCGTCGAAGCGCCGCAGCACGTTCCGGTCGAGCAGTTGCTGGCGGTTCGTGGTGACGACGAGGGGGCTGGGGGAGGCGTCCTCGTCCACGAAGGTGAGGAAGGTGCACAGCAGCCCGGTGGGCCGTCCGCCGGCGGCGCCCTCGGCGGTGGTCTGGACGAGGACGTCGACGTCGTCGAACAGGTAGACCCCGCGCGCCTGGCCCATGAGGTCGAAGACGAGGCGCAGCCGGTCCGCCGCCTCCTCCGCGGGGGCGTCGGCCAGCGCGTCGAGCCGCACGGACAGCAGCGGGAGCTGGAGCTCGCCGGCGAGGACGGCGGCGGTCATGGTCTTCCCGGTGCCGGCGGGCCCGGCGAGGATCAGCTTGCGCAGGGGCCGGAAGCCGTGGGCGCGCAGGGTCTCCTGGCGGCGCTGCTCGGCGAGGACGCGCTGCACGCGGCGCAGGACCTCGGCGCTGAGCGCCATGTCGGTCAGCCGGGCGGTGGGCTGCTCCACGGTGAGGACCCGTGCCAGCTCCCCGCGCGGTTGGAGCACGGCCGCCGCGCCCGCGGGGGTGGACGGGGGCCGTGCCCCGGTCCCGGCGTTCTCGACGAGGTCGCGCAGCTCGTCGGCGTACCGGGTGCGGCCGCTGCGGGCGGCGCTGTCGGCGACCTCCAGCGCGACGGCGTTGAACCGGGCACCGTCGCCGGTGCCGTGGCTCTCCACCAGCGCCTTGACCTGCGCAGCCGTCGCCATCGACCCTCCCGCCGGGGAGCCTACAGCGAGTTGCCGGACGACGCCGGAGCGTGTGTGCTCAGCGCAGCCAGCGGTGCAGCCCCTTGCGGCCGGCGGCCCGCCAGGCGGCGGCGAAGTGCTGCTCGGCCTCCCGGGCGCCGACCTCCTCCAGGGCGTGCAGCCGCCCGTACGTGAACGCCAGCTCGTTGCTCGGGGCGTGCGCGGCGAGCTCGAGCAGCCGGGCGCGGGTCACCACGGAGTCCTGGTGCTCCCCGAGGGCCTCCTGCACCGCCTCCATCGCCGCGGCGAAGTCGGTGGCGTCGGTGCCGAACACCACGGCCACCGACTCCCCGGCGTAGCGGGCGGCCTTGGCGGCCTTGCGGGCGTCGTGCAGCAGCTCCTCGCGCTCCGCCTCCCGCTCGTGGTCACCCGCCAGGGCGTCGGCCTCGGCCACGTACCGGCGGACCTCCTCGTAGCTGCGGGCCACCTGCCGCGGCAGCACCTTCCCGGCCGGCTTCGCGGCGCGCCCGGTCAGCGGCGGGGACGTCACCAGCGCCTCCAGCGACGCCAGCAGCGCCCGGTAGCGCTCCCCGTCGAGCTCGGCCAGCACCGCGTCGTGGGCGCGGCGGTAGGCGGCCTCCAGCTCCGCGGCGGCCTCCTCGCCCGTGGTGCCCGCCGGCTGGCCGAGCTCCCCGGCCTGGGCGCTGACCGCACCCCGCACGCGGTCGCGCATGACCTCCGCGTCGCGGGCGGCGCCCAGCTCGGCGGCCAGCCACTTCAGCTCGTCGCGCAGCGGGCGCGCCACCGCGGGGTCGAGCAGGGGCTTGAAGGTGCGCAGGGCGCTGCGCAGCCGGCGGGTCGCCACCCGCATCTTGTGCACGGCGTCGGGGGCGTCGAGGCGGACGGGCAGGTCCTGGGCGCGGATCTGCTCCACCTGCTCGCGCAGGTGGGCGAGCACGACGTCGCCGGCGGGGGAGCGGCGCGTCAGCCGCACCCCGGTGCCGTCCTGCGCCGCGCCACCGGCGGCGCCGTCGAGGGCGAGGACCTGCGCGAGCTTGCTGGGGCCTTTCGCGCGGCGCAGCCCGCGCTGGCGCAGCTCGGCGGCCAGCGCGGCGAGGACCTCCTCCGGCCCGTCGACGAGCTCGACCTCGATCTCCCGCCAGGTCGTGCCGGGCACGGCGGTGCCCGCGGCGTCGCCCTCGCCCCGCAGCAGCCGCTGCGCGCTGACGCGGTCGTCGGCCAGCTCCACGAGCACCCGGCCCGTGGCGTCCACCAGCCGCCGCACGGCGCGGTCGGTCTCGATGCGCGCGACGGGCACGAGCTCGGCGCCGCCGCTGCGGGCGCGCACCATGTCCTGCAGCTGCTGCGGCACGGTGCGGGTGGCGCGGCCCAGCGGCAGCCGGACCTCGGAGCGGGCGCCCTTGCCGGCGGGGACCTTCAGGTGCCAGCCGGCGTCGTCGCCGCCGGTGCGCCGGCGCAGGGTCAGCCCGGCGGCGGCCAGCCGCAGGTCGGCGGTGTCGAAGTAGGTGGCGGCCAGCGTCTGGTGCACCACCTCGCCGTCGGTGACGGCGGCGGCCGCGTCCAGCCCCCCGGGGTCCGCGCCGGCGACGAGCTCGGTCAGCGCGGGGATCTCGAAGGTGTCGTCGGCCGCGAGCTTGACCTCGACTTCACGGTGAACGGAAGGCATGCAGATGTTGTACCTGCGATGACGGGCGCTGTCGCCCGGAAGATCCACCCATGACGCCGCGTGGAGGGAGGGCGACCGTCCGTCCCCGATCGCCCGGACGTGCGACCACGGGCCCCGCCCCGAAGGATGGGGGTGGAACCACGACGGAGGGAGAGGCATGACCACCGCACCGTTCGAGCACCGCCCGGGCGCCCGCGTGCCCGCGGCGGGCACCACGGCGGGGGAGGACACCACGGCGGCCGACGCCGGGGTCGGCGGCCCCGCCGAGGACGCGGGCGAGTTCCCGCAGCAGCCACCCGGCTACCCCGAGGAGGTCGACCCCGCCGAGGGACCCCTCGCCGGGCGGGAGCCGGGGCTGCTCGGCGACCTGCGCGACCCCGGCGCCCCGCCGCACGACGCCTGAGCGGCGCGACGCCCGAGCGGGGGCGGGTTCCTCACCGCGCGGTGACGAGCTCGCCCTCCGCAGCGGGCAGGTAGGTGGCGCTGCGGAGGCCGTCGCGCTCGTCGACGAGCCACGCCGCGCCCTTCTCCGTGGCGCCGCGGTCACCCGCCCGCAGCAGCGCCAGCCGCTCCTCCGGCAGCCGCACCGCGCCGTCGCGGTCCCAGCGCTGCAGCAGCCCCAGCAGCAGCTCCCCGTGGGTGCACAGCACGGCGCCCTCCGCGGCGGGCTGCCGCAGCAGGTCCTCCAGCGCGGCCGGGTCCCCGTCGGGGGCCAGCAGCGGGTTGCGCAGCACGGGCAGCTCGACCCGCTCGCCGAGCGGCTCCAGGGTCTGCAGGCAGCGGCGGTACGGGCTGCTCACCAGCCGGTGCACCGGCACGTCGCCCAGCCGGGCCGAGAGCGTGAACGACTGCCGCCAGCCGCGCCGGGACAGCGGCCGGTCGCGGTCGGAGTACGGCCAGTTCCGCCGGTCACCGGCGTGGGCGTGGCGGACCAGGACGAACACGCCGCCTCCTCTCCGAAGCGCTCCTGCGCGGCCGCGCGCCGGTCGTGGCAGGGAGCGGACCGCGCCCTCCCGGACACCGTGCCCGCTGCACCGCCCGGGCGCCCGCTGGAACCGCGATGTTCACCTCCCGGGGGGTTTGGCGTCACCGGCGAGCCCACCATCAGGTCGTCGGCCGCCGAGGGCGCGTCCCTGCGGGGGAGGGTCGCCCGCCGACCACGCGGAGCGGTGGTCGGGGTGGTCGGCGTAGGCGGCTGCCAGCACGGCGAGCACCTCGGCGAGGTTGAGGGCGGTCAACCAGCGCCCGCGGGCGACCGCCCGGCGGTACTCCGCGAGGAAACCGAGCTGGGCGTCGAACTCCGCTCGCTCCCGCCGGTCGACCGAGCCGCGGCGCTCGGCGAGACGCGCCTGGAGGAATCCGGCGATCTGCTCGGCGGTCCGCACCCGGCCGTCGCGCCCGGATCCCGCCGAGCGCTCACCGGACCCGGTGCGGGCGAGTTCTGCGGTCGCACGTCCCACCGGCGGCTCCCATCGGTCGAGGGCACCCGACCCGCAGCCGGGGCGCCCGTCGGTCACCTGCCGCCACAACGTGGCACGGCTGTGACGCGTGCGCCAACGCGGCGCGTACCGCAGGTGTCGCGCGGCCCGCCGGACACCA
The DNA here is from genome assembly GCF_039542765.1 of Kineococcus glutinatus. Lineage (NCBI taxonomy): Bacteria > Bacillati > Actinomycetota > Actinomycetes > Kineosporiales > Kineosporiaceae > Kineococcus > Kineococcus glutinatus. The sequence goes on along the minus strand of NZ_BAABIL010000122.1, from coordinate 2,786 downwards.
CCCGCACGCCGTCGCTACAGCCGGGCACACCGCCTGCCGATGGATCAGGAGACCCCCTGACTCACCTGGAGCGCACCGTGCCCCGTCTGACCATCGGCCGCCGCATCGGCGCCGGCTTCGCCGCTGTCGTGTTCCTCATGGTCGGGCTGACGGCCGTCGGCGTCACCCAGGTGGGGGAGATCGACGCCCGGCTCACCACCATCAACGACGAGAACAGCGTCAAGTCCCGCTACGCCATCAACTTCCGCGGCAGCGTCCACGACCGCGCCATCGCCGTGCGCGACGTCGTGCTCGCCGAGACCTCCGCGGAGGTGGACGCCGAGGTCGCCACCATCGCGGAGCTGACCGCCAAGTACGACGAGTCCGCCGCGAAGATGGACGAGACCTTCGTGGACCCCGGCAAGCTGGACGACGCCGAGACCGCCGCCCTCGCCGAGATCGAGAGCATCCAGGCCGACACCCTCCCGCTCATCGAGCAGGTCGTGGCCCTCAAGCGGGCCGGCGACCAGGCCGGTGCGCACGAGCTGGTCGTCACGCAGGCCAAGCCGAAGTTCATCGACTGGCTCGCCGCCATCAACGTGTTCATCGACATGGAGGAGGCGAAGAACACGGCCGAGAGCGCCGAGGCCCGCTCGATCAGCGCCGGCTTCCTGCGCATCATGCTCATCGTCTGCGCCCTCTCCGTCGCCGTCGCCCTGTTCGTCGCCTGGCGCACCGCCAGCAACCTCTCCCGCCGCATCGGCGAGGCCGCCGACGTGCTCGCCGCCGTCGAGGGCGGTGACCTCACCCGCCGGATGGCCACCACCCCCGACGACGAGGTGGGCCGCATGGGCAGCTCCCTCAACAGCGCGCTGGACTCCCTCGGGCAGGTCATGGGCGCCATGGAGCGCAGCGCCGGCGAGCTGACCGGCACCAGCCACCGCATCGGCGCGCTCTCGCAGCGCATCTCCACCGGTGCCGTCGAGTCCGCCGCGCAGGCCGACATCGTCTCCAGCGCCGCGGCCGAGGTCTCCCACAACGTGCAGGGCGTCGCGGCCGGTTCGGCCGAGATGGGCGTGGCCATCCAGGAGATCGCCCGCAACACCAGCGAGGCCGCGGCCGTCGCCGGGGAGGCCGTGCAGGCCATGGGCGCCACCACCGACACCGTGCAGCGGCTGGCGGAGTCCAGCAAGGAGATCGGCGAGGTCGTCAAGGTCATCACCGCGATCGCCGAGCAGACGAACCTGCTGGCGCTGAACGCCACCATCGAGGCCGCCCGCGCCGGTGACGCCGGCAAGGGCTTCGCCGTGGTCGCCAGCGAGGTCAAGGACCTCGCCCAGGAGACGGCGCGCGCGACCGAGAGCATCTCCTCGCGGGTGCACGCCATCCAGGCCGACACGCAGGGCGCCGCGGAGGCCATCACCGCGGTGACGGGCGTCATCGGGCAGATCGACCAGTACCAGACCACCATCGCCGCGGCGGTGGAGGAGCAGACCGCGACCACCGCGGAGATGAGCCGCGGCATCGCCGACGCCGCCGGGGGTTCGGAGCAGATCGCCGCCAACATCGACGCGGTCGCGGCGGTGGCCCGCACCACCCAGGAGTCCGTCGCGGAGTCCGAGCGCGCCGTCGGCGAGCTGGACGCGGTGGCCTCGGAGCTGCGCACGCTGGTCGCCCGCTTCCGCTACTGATCCCGCCCGCGGGTCCCGCCCGCCGGCCCCGCCCGCCGGTCCCGCCCGCCCCGCTCCCGCACCCCGGGGGCGGGGCGGGCGTCGTCCCGGCCGGGTCCCGCCGGGGTTCCGGCCGGGTCCCGCCCGCGCAGGGGGTGGCGACGGGACGCCGCGTGTGGTCCCCTCGTCGCGACCCACCAGCAGGTGCACCCGCGGAGGCCCGCACGTGACCCCCAGCCCGACCGTCCCGGTGACGCACCGATCCATCGCCACCGTCTGCCTGTCGGGCACCCTGGAGGACAAGCTCACCGCGGCCGCCGCCGCCGGGTTCGGCGGCATCGAGGTCTTCGAGCCCGACCTCGTCGCCTCGCCGTGGGCGCCGGCCGAGCTGGCCGCCCGCTGCGCCGACCTCGGGCTCTCCCCCGACCTCTACCAGCCGTTCCGCGACCTCGACTCCACCGACGAGGCCCGCTTCGCCCGCAACCTGCGCCGCGCGGAGCGCAAGTTCGACGTCATGGCCGGGCTCGGCGTCGGCACCGTGCTCGTCTGCTCCTCCGCCGGGCCCGACGCCGTCCGGGACCCCGACCGCCTCGCGGGGCAGCTGGCGGCCGCCGCGGCGCGCGCCGCCGAGCGGGGCGTGCGGATCGCCTACGAGGCCCTGGCCTGGGGGACGCACGTGTCGACGTGGGAACAGGCCTGGGACGCCGTCCGGCGCGCCGGCGTCCCGTCCCTGGGGCTGTGCCTGGACAGCTTCCACGTGCTGTCCCGCGGCGGGGACCCGGCCGGGTTCGCGGCGGTGCCGGGGGAGGCGGTGTTCTTCCTGCAGCTGGCCGACGCCCCCCGGCTGCGGATGGACGTCCTGCAGTGGAGCCGCCACCACCGGCTCTTCCCCGGCCAGGGGGCGTTCGACCTGCCGGGGTTCCTCGCCGCGGTGCTCGCCACCGGCTACGGCGGGCCGCTGTCGCTGGAGGTGTTCAACGACGTCTTCCGCCAGTCCGACCCGCGGCGCACGGCGGTGGACGCGATGCGCTCGCTGCTGTGGCTGGAGGAGGCGCTGGCCGCCCGCGCGCCGACCGGCGCGGCGCCGGCCGGTGCGGGGCCCACCGGTGCGGCGCCCACCGGCGCGGGGCCCACGGG
>NZ_BAABIL010000121.1:0-7443 GCF_039542765.1 Kineococcus glutinatus | reverse complement strand
ACCTCGAGCGCACCCTGGCGCGGGAGGCCGGCGCGGGCGCGCCCGGTCGCACCCGCGCCGCCGGGCACGCCGCCCCCGGCTGGCACCCCGGCCAGCTCGTCCTGCCGCTGGGCGACCTGGACGCCGCGAACCTGCCCAGCGGTTCCCCGGCACCCGGTGCGCGCGAGCGGATCGGCGCCGAGCTCGACGTCCTCGGCCTCGACGTGTCCGACCACCTGATGACCACGTACGCCGCGCACCTGGCGCGCTGGGGGGTGACCCGCGCCGCGGACCTGCTGGGGGTCCGCAACGGCGCGGAGGTGCTGCTGGCGGGGGCGCGGGTGGCGACGCAGACCCCGCCGATCCGCTCCGGCCGGCGCGTGGTGTTCTGCTCCCTGGACGACGGCACGGGGTGCGCCGACGTCACCGTGTTCGCCGACGTGCAGGCGGCCACGAGCAACCACGTCCTGCTGCGCTGCCCGCTGCTGCTGGTGCGCGGGGTGGTGCGCCGCACCGGGCCGCGGGGGGTGGGCGTCCGGGCGCTGGCGCTGTGGAACCTGCAGGAGGTGGCGGTCCGGGGCGACGGGTGGGCCGTCGCCGGCGGCGGTGCCACCTGACCGTGCGGCGGGTCCACCCGGTACGGGGTTCCCGTGCGGGTTTCACCCCGGCAGGACGACGACCTTGCCCGGGATGCGGCCGGCGGCGGCCTCGGCGTGCAGGGCGGGCAGGTCGGCCAGCGCGATGCGGCGGGTGACCTCGACCCGCAGGTCCCCGGCGTCCACCAGGGACACCAGTTCGGCCAGGCGCTCGCGGTTCGGGCGGACGAAGACCGTCACCGCGCGGACGCCGCGGGTCTCGTCGCCCGGGGTGGGCATGAACGCGGTGGTGCTGACGACCGCTCCGCCGTCGCGGACCAGGGCCACGAGCGCGGCGAACTCCTCGGGGTCGAGAGGTGCGAGGTTGAGCAGCACGTCGACCTGCTCGTCGACGGCGCTGAGCGGGTCGGTGCGGGTGTGGTCGACGATCTGGTCGGCGCCGGCGGCGCGGACGGCATCGGTGCTGCGCGGGCTGGCGGTGGCCACGACGTGCACCCCGGCCCGCTTGGCCAGCGCGACGGCGTACTTGCCGACGACGCCGCCGGCCCCCACGACCAGCACCCGCTGACCGGCCTGCAGGGCGCCTTCGTCGAAGAGGGCCTGCCAGGCGGTCAGCGCCACCGACGGCAGACCCGCGGCGTCGGGCAGGGGGATGCTCGTGGGCGCCGGGACCAGCGCCTCGGCGGGGGCCAGGACGTGCTGGGCGGCGCCGCCGTCGCGTTCCATCGGCAGGAACCCGATCACCGCGTCGCCCACGTGCAGGCCGTCCACGCCGTCGCCGAGGGCGTCGACCGTTCCGGAGACGTCGTAGCCGGGTACGTGCGGCAGCTGGACCGGGATGGGCAGGAACCCGGCGCGCATGCCGTCGTCGGCGGCGTTGAAGGCGGACGCCGCCACCCGAACCCGCACCTGCCCGGCCGCCGGGACGGGCAGGGCGATCTGCTCGTGCTGCAGCACCTCGGGTCCGCCGGTCTCGTGGAAGCGCACGGCCGTCATGGTCCTGGCGCCGTCGGTGGTGTTCGTGGTGTCGGTGGCCGTCGTGGTGGTGTCCACGGTCGTGGTCCCTTCGGTGGTGTCGGGTCGTCGGGGTTCTTGCGGTCGTCGGTGGTGGGGGTCAGGCCGGGGGCGCCAGGACGACGACCTTGCCCGGCAGCCGCCCGGCGCCGGCCCGGGCGTGGAGTGCGGGCAGGTCGGCCAGCGCCACCCGCTGGGCGACGTCGACGACCAGTTCGCCGGTGTTCACGCGGGCGACCAGGTCGGCGAGCTGGTCGGCGTCGCTGCGCACGAACAGGTCGATGCCGCGCACCCCGCGCTCGTCGTCGGAGGGCGCGGGCATCCAGACGGTGGTGTTGACGAGCCTGCCGCCGTCGCGGACGAGCGGGACCAGCGCGGTCAGCCGCTCCGGGGTGACCGGGGCGAGGTTGAGGACGAGGTCGACGGGTTCGGTCACCTGCGCCGTCACGTCGGAGAGGGTGTGGTCGACCACCTCGTCGGCGCCCGCGGCCCCGACGCGCCCGGCGCTGCGCGGGCCGGCCGTGGCGATGACGTGGGCGCGGGCCTCCTTCGCCAGCTGCACGGCGTACCCGCCGACCGCTCCGCCGGCGCCGTTGACGAGGACCCGCTGACCGGCGGTCAGGCCGCCGTGGTCGAACAGCGCCTGCCAGGCGGTCAGGCCCACGAGCGGCAGGACCGCCGCGTCGGTCAGCGAGAGGTCCTTCGGCGCCCCCGTCAGGACCTCCGCCGGTGCGATGACGTACTCCGCCGCCGCCCCGGCCGACGTCATCGGCAGGAAACCGACGACCTCCTGCCCGACGTGCAGGCCGACCGCGACGGCCTCCACGCCCTCCCCGAGCGCGTCGATCGTGCCGGCGACGTCGATGCCGGGGGTGTGCGGCAGGGACACCGGGATCGGGCCCTGCATGGCGCCCGCGCGGATGGTCGCGTCGACGCCGTTGAACGACGTGGCGGCGACGCGGATGCGGACCTGGCCCGCACCGGGGGTGGGCGTCTCGACGTCCTCGTACCGCAGGACCTCGGGCCCGCCGAACTCGTGGAAGCGCACTGCCTTCATCGCTGGACCTGCTCTCGTGGGTGCCGTCGGTGTGGTCCGCGGATCCGGTCCGCGGTCCTGGTGACGCACCCAACGTCGCAGGTCCCGGCGCGCTCAGCCTGGGCCGGCTTGGCCCACCTCCGGGCCCACCCCCGGGCCCACCCCCGGGCCCACCCCCGGGCCCACCCCCGGGCCCACCCCCGGGCCCACCTCGACGACGGCCCGCCCGTCGCTCGCGCCGACCAGTTCCGCCAGCCGGGCCTCGTCGGCCGAGCCCGGCGCCGCGGTGAGCATCACGGCCGCCAGGTCGTCACCGGGGATGGCGATGAGGTTGCCCACGAGGGTGACGGAGTCGCCGTCGGACTGGGTGATCGTCGCGCTGCTCTCGTAGGCGTGCACCGGCCGCGGTGCGCGCCACAGGGTGTCGAAGCGGCGGCTGCGGGTGCGCATGTCGTCGACCATCGCGGCGAGCGAGGTGTCGGCGGGGTAGCGCAGCAGCGAGCCCTTCAGCCGGCTCACGAGGACCGCCTCGTTGTCGTCGGCGTCGGCCGCGGACTGCTCGAAGGCCTCGAACGGGTCGCGGAAGATGCGCCAGGCGACGTTCCACTGCCAGCGGTCCCCGGTGAGGTTCCAGTGCTCCAGGGCCAGGAACGCGCTGTTGACGGCGACGACGTTCATCGCCGCGTCGGAGACGAGCATCGGGGTGTCGGGGAACCGCTCCAGCAGCCGCGTCGCACCGGGGCCCACGGCGGTGGGCACCTGCCCGTCGGCGGCGGCGTAACCGGCCAGTGCGCAGAGCCGCTCGTAGTCCGCCCGCCCGGCCCGCAGCGCCCGGGCGATGGCGTTGACCACGCCGGCCGAGGGGTGGCTGCGGCCCTGCTCCAGCCGGCGCACGTAGTCCGCGGACATCCCAGCGAGCTCACCGAGCTCCTCGCGCCGCAGCCCGCGCACGCGGCGGCCCCCCGCCGGCAGCCCGACGGCCGCGGGGGGCGTGCTCTCCCGCAGCCGGCGCACGGCCGCGCCGAACTCGTGCCGCTCCACGGCTGGAGTGTGCCCGAACACCTTCGTGCCCGGTAGGCCCTGCTCGCGGCCGCGCACCGCAGCCCGCGGGCCGCGCCGCAGCAGTCCGTCACGGCTCTCCCGGCCGGCCGTGCAGGTGGGCGCGCTCGCCGTCGTGGTCGAGCACGGTGAGGATCTCCACCGGCCCGCCCTGGGCGCCGATGGCGTGCGGGACCATCGTGGAGAACTCCGCGGCCTGGCCCGCCTCGACGAGGACGGTGCGCGGGCCCAGCCGCAGCCGGGCGGTGCCGGAGAGCACGGTGAACCACTCCCGGCCCGGGTGCACGCCGAGCTGCTCGGCCCGGTCGGGGGTGATGCGCATCTTCGCGACGGTCGTGCCCTGCGCCGCCCGCTCGCGCGACAGCAACCAGGTGGTCAGCCCCGGCGCGTGCCGGGGTTCGGGGCGGATCACGACGTCCTCGTCCCCGGGGGGTTCCACGAGCTGGTCGAGGGTGGTGCCCAGGGCCCGGGCGATGGGCACCAGCAGGTCCAGGGCGATCCGGCGCTGGCCGGTCTCGATGCGGCTCAGCGAGGAGGGGCTGAGGTGGCAGCGGGCGGCGAGGGCGTCCAGCGACCAGCCGCGCGCCAGGCGCAGGCTGCGGATCCGCTGCCGGACCACGGCATCCAGGTCGACCTCTTGCGTCATGCGCAAGACGGTATGCCCCTGGCGCAGTGACGTGCCTACCGTGGTGGCATGACGGCACACGCCTCCCCGCAGCACCACGGCCACCGCCACGGGCACCACGACGACGCCGAGCTGGCCGAGCTGCTGGAACTGGACGCGCGGCTGCTCGTCGGCTACCTCGACGGGGCGACGGCCTGGATCGCGCAGCAGGCGCCCGACCGGCCGCGCAGGGTCGTCGACCTGGGTGCCGGCACCGGCGCCGGCACGCGGGCGCTGGCCCGGCGCTTCGGCGGCGCCGAGGTGGTCGCGGTCGACTCCTCGCCGTCGATGCTGGAGCGCGTCCGGGCCGCGGCCCGCGAGGACGGTTTCGCCGACCGGTTGCGGGCGGTCCAGCAGGACCTCGACGTCGCCTGGCCCGATCTCGGCGTCGCGGACGTCGTGTGGGCGTCCTCGTCGCTGCACGAGGTCGCCGATCCCGACCGGGTGCTCCGCGACGTCCACGACGCGCTGCGGCCCGGTGGCCTGGTCCTGGTCGTCGAGATCGCAGCCCCGCCGCGCGTCCTGCCCGACGGGGCGGAGGCCGACCTGGAGCAGCGCTGCCACGACGCCCTGGCGCGGGTGGGCTGGAACACCCACCCCGATTGGGCCCCCCACCTGGAGCGGGCCGGTTTCGCCGACGTGCAGCGGCTCCGGTTCGAGGCGCGGTCCGACCCGGGCTCACCGCTCGCCGCGCGCTACGCGCACACCTGGCTGCGCCGCCTGCGCCGCGGGCTCGGCGACCGGCTCGGCGCGGCGGACCTGGGCGCGCTGGACCGCCTGCTGGCGGACGACGGCCCCGACGCCGTGCTGCACCGCCGCGACCTCGTGGTGCGCGGCAGCCGCACCGCCTGGGCGGCGCGGCGACCGCGGTCCCGACGTGCGCGGTCCCGACGTGCGCGGTCCCGACGTGCGCGGTCCCGACGTGCGCGGGGGCCCGACCCGCTCCGGTCCGGGCCCCCGCGCCGCGCGGGGGTGCGCCGTTCAGCGGTCGGGGGCGTCCGCCAGCGGCCAGCCGCCCGCCGCCAGGCGGGAGGAGACGCGCCGGACGTCCTCCGCCGAGGCGGTGTCCAGGGTCGCCTCGCTGATGAGCCGCTCGACGTCGGCGGTGGTGATCTCGGTGCCCTGCGCGGCCAGGCCGGCCAGTTCGGTGGCGATGTGGTGCACCTCGGCGTCGGTGCACTTGCGCCGCAGCAGGCCGAGCAGCACCACGTAGTCCTGCTGCGGGACGCCTGCCGGGTAACCGGCGCGCAGCCAGCCCAGCGCCCGGCTCGCGAAGCCGGTGCCGGTGCCGATCTCGGTATCGGTGTCGGTGTCGGTCACGGTTTCCCCCTCGGGTCGGAACTCGTCCTCGGTGGCCGGTCAGTGCTTGTCGACGAGCGTCGGGTAGACGTGCTCGAAGCTCAGCGCCTTGCCGAACCCGCCGGCGACGATGAACGTGATGCCCAGCGCCACGGCGAGCAGCACGACCGCGAAGCAGGCGATCCCCAGCACGCGCCCGGCGGGGTGCCCCACCGGGCCGGCCGTGCCCGCGGCGTGCGCCTCGGCGTCGCCGCCCGCGCCCCAGGCCATCGCGCGGATGCCCACCGAGAACAGCACCGGCAGGCCGGCGCCCAGGACGAGCGAGGCCAGCAGGATCCGCCACAGCGCCTGCAGCTCCAGGCTGAACGTGTCCGCCATCCGGTCCTCCTCAGGCCGCGATCGGGGTGCGGGCGGCGTCAGGCTGCGCCTCCCACTCGTCGTTGACGTTGCCGGCGTGGACCGGGGTGCGCCGCGAGCGGGCGTACATCGCGGCGGCCGCCGCCACGAGGATCGCGGTGATGACGCCGGCGCCCAGCAGCCCGCCGCCCAGGACGTGGGCGATCCACCACATCAGCGCGCCGACCAGGCCGGCCGAGGGCAGCGTGATGACCCAGGCGACCACCATGCGCCCGGCGACGCGCCAGCGCACCGTCGCCCCCGGCTTGCCGACCCCCGTGCCCAGGACGGAGCCGGTGGTGACGTGCGTGGTCGAGAGCGCGAAACCCATGTGGCTGGAGACGAGGATGACCGCGGCCGACGACGTCTCCGCGGACATCCCCTGCGGTGGTGCGATCTCCACGAGCCCCTTGCCGAGCGTGCGGATGATCCGCCAGCCACCGAGGTACGTGCCCGCGGCGATCGCGACCGCGCACACCGCCTTCACCCAGAACGGGATGGACTCCGTGCTGCTCCAGTGCCCCGAGGCGATGAGCGCGAGGGTGATGACCCCCATCGTCTTCTGCGCGTCGTTCGTGCCGTGGGCGAGCGAGACGAGGGAGGCGGAGCCGATCTGCCCCCAGCGGAACCCGGTGTCGGTGAACCGCGTCGCGACCCCGGTGACCACCCGGTAGACGAGCCAGGTGCCGACCGCCGCGACGACGCACGCCAGGACCGGCGAGGCCAGCGCCGGCACGATCACCTTGCCGACGACACCGTCGATCTTGCTGCCGTCGCCGTTCCAGTTCACCCCGCTCCAGCCGAGCCCGGCGACGGTGGCGCCGACGAGGCCGCCGAACAGCGCGTGCGAGGAGCTGGATGGCAGCCCGAGCAGCCAGGTGAGGAGGTTCCACACGATGGCGCCGATGAGCCCGGCGAGGACGATGAGCAGCAGCGCGCTGCCGCCGCCGGTGAGCAGTTCCGGGCGGGGCGCGCCGTCCGGGTCCTGGATCTTGACGACGGCGTTGGTCACCGTGAGCGCGACCTCCACCGAGAGGAACGCGCCGATGAGGTTGAGCACCCCGGAGAGCGCGACCGCGGCCTTGGGCGGCAGCGCGTGCGTCGCGATGGAGGTGGCCATCGCGTTGGCCGTGTCGTGGAAGCCGTTGGTGAAGTCGAAGGAGAGGGCCACCACCACGACCAGGGCCAGGATGATCGTTGCTGTCTCCACGGTTCCAGCGTGGGTGTGCCGGGGGAGGGCCGACACCCGGGGTCGGGTTCCCTCGGCAGAGTTCACGCCGACTTCACCGCGGGTCCACCGCCGGGTGGAGCGGTGTGGTCGTTGAGGCCCGGCGGGCGCTCAGCGGCAGAGGCCGCGGCGGTCGCGGGCCCGCAGCCGCACACCCGGCAGCGCGGGCGCC
>NZ_BAABIL010000120.1:0-10779 GCF_039542765.1 Kineococcus glutinatus | reverse complement strand
GTCGTGGCCGCCGCCGTCACGGGAGCCCCGGCCACGCAGCCCGACGGCCCGCGGCAACCCCGCCGCGAGGGCCCGCAGGTGGTGGCCACCCCCGCGGGCGTCGCGACGGTCGACCCCGCCGCCCGCGCGGCCGCCGCCGAGACCGTCCGCACCGCCCTGGCCGCCGTCGCACCCGGCTTCTCACCCGCGCCCGGGATCGAGGTCGGCGTCCGCGCGCGGTACGGCACGATCTACGGCACCCGCTCGGACCCCGCCTACGGCGCCTGGCGGGCCCGCGGCAGCGACCTCGGCACGACACCGGCGACCGACCTGCGCATCGGGCTCGGCCGGATGCCGGTGCAGGACGTCGACGGCCTGGGCTGCCCCGACCCCGCCACCTCACCGGTGCGGGGCTGCCGCGTCGAGGAACCCGTCCCGAAGGTGCGGGTGCTCGTCGCCGAGCGGCGCACCTGGGTGGAGGGCGAGGACCGCAGCGCGGTCAGCGGCTGGACCCCGACGGTGCTGGCGGTGCGCGCCGACGGGCGCACCGCCAGCGTCACGGCCGGGCACCGCCTCGACCACGACACCGTCCTGCCGCCCGGCGGGTCGCTGGAGTCCGCCGCCCTGACGACGGCGCAGCTGCGCGACCTCGCCGTGCGCCTGGCGCTGTCGGAGGTGGTGCTACCGCAGTGAGCGCTTCGACCGCTCCTGCGTGCCCGGCTCGGGCGCCGCCTCCTGGCGCGCCACCTGACCCGGCAGCGACCGCGGGCGGCGGTACCCGACCAGCCAGTCCCGCGGCAGGCTCCAGTCGGTGCCGTCGAACGCCGCCGTGAGCGGCCGCTCCACCCAGCGGTGCGTCAGGCGCGCCGCCACGACGCACGCCAGCAGCGCCAGCAGCACCACCGCCACCCGCACCGGCACCGCGTGCGGCAGCGGCAGCCGCGCCGCGACGACGGCCATCGCCCCCAGCAGCGGCACGTGCACGAGGTACAGCGAGTAGGAGGCGGTGGCGACGCCCAGCAGCCAGCCCGGGGTCCGCCAGCCCGTGACCTGCTCGCGGGCGACGACCCCGTAGAGCAGCAGCGCCACCGCGACGGCCACGCCGAACACCCGGTAGCCCAGGCCGTCGGAGCCGGCGACCGGCACGAGCCGCAGCCCGGCCAGGACCAGCAGCGCACCCGCACCGACCCCCAGGGCCAGGCCGCCGAAGCGCCGCCACCCGGCCAGCAGCGCCTGCGCGACCGCGGCGCCGAGGACGAACTCCAGGTTGAGCAGGTCCCCGAGGAAGCGCACGAACGGGCTGGTGCTGTCCCCGGCGAGCAGGTGGACGGTCAGCACGAACGCGCTCCAGCCGCCCAGCACCGCCCACAGCCCGGCCCTGCTGCGGGTGAGCAGCCCCAGGCAGAACACGCCGTAGAACACGACGATGTGGGTGAGCGTCCAGCCGACGAGCAGCAGCGGCAGCCCGGCCTGCGGCAGCAGCAGGTAGGAGGAGACGACGTCCGGCGGGTGCTCCTGGCTGCCGTTGACCGCACCAGGCGCCACCAGGTGGATCGCCAGCACGCCGGTGGTCACGAGCCAGTAGAGCGGCAGCACCCGCACCAGGCGGCGCCACAGGGTGCGCCGGACCCGCACCCGCCCGGGTCGCGAGCACGTGGTGAGCAGCATGAAGAAGCCGCTGATCGTGAAGAAGGCGTCCACGCCGATGCCGGCGCCCGCGGTGCGCAGCCAGTCCAGGGCGCGCGGTTCGTCGGCGCCGAACACCTTGCCCTCGAAGCCGACGGCACCGGTGAGGTGCATGCAGACGACGAGCACGGCGGCGACGGCGCGCAGGCCGTGCACGGCGTGGGTGGAGAGGGCGTGGGTCGGTGGGGCGGTGCGCGCGGGCTGTGCGGCGGCAGACGGCACGGGGTCTCCAGCGGGTCGCGGACGGCGGTGCGCCACGGCCACGACGCCGGCGCCCCCGCGCACGGCGTGCCGGGTGTGTGCCGGGATCGTGTCGTGACCCGCCCCTCCCCCGCTGGGCCGGACGGGGTCACCCGTGCGGCGCAGGGGGCGGGGCGGGCGCACTCAACCACAGCCCGGCCGCGGGCCCCGAACTCCCCCGGCGCGCCGCTACCGACCGTGCAGGGCGGTAGCACGCGCCGTGAGGACGCGTGGCGTCAGGACTCGACGGGTGCCGAGGCCGCCTTCTTCGCCGCCGCCCGCTTCGCCGTGGCGGTCTTCGCGGCCGTCGTCTTCGCCGCCGTGGTCTTCGCCGCCGTCTTCTTCGCGGCGGCGCGCTTCTTCGGCGCCGGGCCCTTGGCGCGCTTCTCCGCGAGCAGCTCCGCCGCCCGCTCCAGCGTGATCGTCTCCGGGTCGTCGTCCTTGCGCAGCGTCGCGTTGGTGGTGCCGTCGGTGGCGTAGGGCCCGAAGCGGCCCTCCTTGACGACGACCGGCTGCCCCGACTCCGGGTCCGGGCCGAGCTCCTTCAGCGGCGGCTTGACCGTCTGCCCGCGCCGGGTCTTCGGCTGGGCGTAGATCGCCAGCGCCTCCTCGAGGGTGACGGTGAACAGCTGCTCCTCCGCGGCGAGGGAGCGGGAGTCGGTGCCCTTCTTCAGGTACGGGCCGAACCGGCCGTTCTGCGCGGTGATCTCGTCACCGGAGTCCGGGTCGACACCCACGACGCGGGGCAGGGACAGCAGCTGCAGCGCCTGCTCCAGCGTGACGCTCTCCACCTGCATGTCCTTGAACAGCGACGCCGTGCGCGGCTTGGCCTTGGCGGCCTTCTTCGCCCCGCGCCTGGGCTTGTCGCCCTCCGCCGGCGCGGCGGGCGCCTCCTCCTCGACGATCTCCGTGACGTACGGGCCGTAGCGGCCCGTGCGCGCCACGACCGTGCGCCCGGTGGCGGGGTCGGTGCCCAGGACGCGGTCGCCGTCGGACTGCGTCGTCAGCAGCTCCCACGCCCTCGCCGGGGTCAGCTCGTCCGGGGCGATGTCCTCGGGCACGCTCGCCTTCAGGGGCGCGCCGTCCTCGCCCGTCGCCTCCAGGTAGGGCCCGTAGCGGCCCACCCGCAGCACGACGCCCTCGCCGATCTCCACGGTGGAGATCTCGCGGGCGTCGATGCTGCCCAGGTCGTCGGCCAGGCCCTTGACGCCCTCCATGGTCATCCCCGCCGTGCCGGCCCCGGCGTCGCCGCCCTCGGCCCCCGGCCCGGCGTCGCCGAAGTAGAACCGGGTCAGCCAGCGCACCCGGTCCGCCTCGCCGCGGGAGATCGCGTCGAGGTCCTCCTCCATCGCGGCGGTGAAGTCGTAGTCCACCAGCCGCGGGAAGTGCTCCTCCAGCAGCCGCGTCACGGCGAACGCCAGCCACGTCGGGACCAGCGCGGAACCCTTGGAGCGCACGTAGCCGCGGTCCTGGATGGTCGCGATGGTCGCCGCGTACGTGGAGGGGCGCCCGATGCTGCGCTCCTCCAGGGCCTTGACGAGGCTGGCCTCGGTGTAGCGCGGGGGCGGGGTGGTCTCGTGCCCGTCGGTGCGCAGGTCCTGCACGTCCAGCGCCTGCCCGGCGACCAGCTGCGGCAGCCGGCGGTCGGTGCCGCCCTCGGCGTCCTCGCCGTGCCGGGCCTCGTCGCGGCCCTCCTCGTAGGCGGCCAGGAAGCCGCGGAAGGTGATCACGGTGCCGCTGGCGGAGAACTCCGCGTCCCGCCCGTCGGCGGCGCGCGCCCCCAGCCGCACGGTCGCGGTGGTGCCGCGGGCGTCCTGCATCTGGGAGGCCACGGTCCGCTTCCAGATCAGCTCGTAGAGGCGGAAGGCGTCCCCGGACAGCTCCCCCGCCAGCTGCGCCGGGGTGCGGAAGACCTCACCGGCCGGGCGGATCGCCTCGTGCGCCTCCTGCGCGTTCTTCGACTTGCTGGCGTACACCCGCGGGCGGTCGGGCACGTACTCGGCGCCGTACAGCTCCCGCGCCTGCGAGCGCGCCGCGGTCAGGGCCTGCTCCGACAGCACGGTGGAGTCGGTGCGCATGTACGTGATGTAGCCGCCCTCGTAGAGGGACTGCGCCGTCCGCATCGTCTGCCGCGCCGTCATCCGCAGCTTGCGGGCGCCCTCCTGCTGCAGGCTGGAGGTGATGAACGGCGCCGCGGGACGGCGGCTGTAGGGCTTGTCCTCCACCGAGCGCACCGCGAAGTCCGCCCCGTCCAGGGCGGTCGCCAGCGACGAGGCCGCCGCCTCGTCCAGGTGCACGACGCCCGCGGTGCGCAGCTCGCCGGTGTCGGCGAAGTCGCGGCCGGTGGCGACCCGGGCGCCGTCCACCTGCACGAGGCGGGCCGCGAACGCGCCGCCGTCCTGCTGCGCGGGGGCGAAGGTGCCGGTGAGGTCCCAGTACGACGCGGAGCGGAACGCCATCCGCTCCCGCTCGCGCTCCACGACCAGGCGCGTCGCCACCGACTGCACGCGGCCCGCGGACAACCCCGCACCGACCTTGCGCCACAGCACCGGGGACAGCTCGTAGCCGTAGAGGCGGTCCAGGATGCGCCGGGTCTCCTGCGCGTCCACGAGGCGGTCGTCGATGGGCCGGGTCTCGTCCAGCGCCCGCCGGATCGCCTCCGGGGTGATCTCGTAGAACACCATCCGCGAGTACGGGATCTTCGGCTCGAGGGCCTGCACGAGGTGCCAGGCGATCGCCTCGCCCTCGCGGTCGCCGTCGGTGGCCAGCAGCAGCTCGTCGGCGTCCTTGAGCAGGCGGCGCAGCTCCGCGACCTTCTTCCTCTTGTCCGCGTCGACGACGTAGTACGGCTCGAAGCTGCCCTCGACGTTGACGGCGAACTTGCCGAACGGGCCCTTCTTCATGTCCTCCGGCAGCTGGGAGGGCTGCGGGAGGTCGCGGATGTGGCCGACGCTGGCCTCCACGTCGTAGCCGTCCCCGAGGTAGCTCGCGATCTTCGCGATCTTCGAGGGCGACTCCACGATGACGAGGCGGCGCACGCCGTCGCCCGTCCCGGCCTTCGCCGTCGTCCTGCCAGCCACTGCTCGCTGCCGTCCTCTCCGCCCCGCTCCGGGGCCACCGCGCGGTGGCCCCGCCCTGCTCATCACGCACCGTAGCTGCCACCGGGGGCGCGCCGACGCCGATCACGGCACCGACGCGGCGCCCGGGCACCGCCCGCCGCGCCGTCCAGCCTCGCACGGGACCGCACCGCACTCGCAACCGCAGGGCACCGGGCCTGCCGGCACCCGCCCCGGGCGCCACCCGCGCCCCGCGGTCACACTCCCCCCATGACCGTCATCTCCGCGCAGTTCCGCACCGTCGCCGGGACCGCCGCCTCCCTCGGCACCACCGGCGGTACCTCCGTCGTCGTCGACCGCCCCGACGGGCGCGCCGGCGGCCTCGGCCTCGGCCTCAACGGCGGGCAGCTGCTCGCCCTCGCCGTCGGCGGCTGCCTCTGCAACGACCTGCGCCACACCGCGGACGCCACCGGCACCGACCTGCCCGACTTCACCGCAGCGGTGGACGTCACCGTCGGCGACACCGGGCTCGTCACCGCCGTCGCGGTGCGGGTGCGGCCCCTGGACGGCGACCCCGCCGCGTTCGCCGACCTGCTGGCACGCGCCGCCGCCGGCTCCACCGTCGTGCGCTCCCTCGTGGCCGGCGTCCCCGTCGACGTGACCACCGGCTGAGCGGCCCGCGGCGGGCCCTCACACCGGCAGCAGCAGCCCGTCCGCCACGAGCTCGCGCACCACCGGTAGCAGCTCCGCCCGCACCCCGGCGACCTCCCGCTCCAGGATGACCGCGATCCCCGCCAGCACCTGCCCCACCGTCAGGTCCCCGTCGCAGGCGCCCACGAACCCCGCCAGCTCCCCCGACGCCGGCACCGCACGGCCGAACCCCCCGCCCTGCCGCAGCAGCAGCACCGACGGGTCCGGCTCGCCGGGGACGTGGTGGCGCTCGTCCGTCACGTCCGGCGCCACCCGCAGCCGCGCCGCGGCCAGCGCGTCGTCGTCGCGGGCCGCCAGCCAGTCGTGCGCCGCCAACCCGGCCGCCAGGTGCTCCCCCAGCGGCTGGCGCACCGGACCGGGCACCTCCTCCAGCCGCCGCAGGGTCGGCTCCCCCGACACCGGCCGGCGCAGCGTCAGCAACCCGAAACCGACCCCCTCCACCCCGCGGGCGGCGAAGTCGTCCAGCCACGCGGCGTACAGCGACTCGAACGCCGGGCCCCGGTGCTGGCCGCCGTCGCGGATCCACAGCTCCGCGTACTCCGCCGGGTCCTGCACCTCGCGCTGCACCACCCACGCGTCCAGGCCCGTGCCCTCCAGCCAGCCCCCGACGCGGTCGCGCCAGCCCTCCCCGGCGCGGTGCTCCCAGTTGCCCAGCAGCTGCGCCACCCCGCCCGGCTCCAGCACCCCCGCCACGCCCGCCACCAGCCGCTGCACCACCGCGTCACCGGCCAGCCCGCCGTCGCGGTACTCGTAGCGCGGCACGTCCCCACCGCGCGGGGTGATGACGAACGGCGGGTTGGACACCACCAGGTCGTAGCGCTCCCCCGCCACCGGCTCCAGCAGGGAGCCGTGCCGCAGGTCCAGCACCACCGAGTTGAGCGCGGCGTTCACCGCCGCCAGGTCCAGGGCGCGCTCGGAGACGTCCGTGGCGGTCACCGAGCGGGCGTGCCGGGCCGCGTGCAGCGCCTGCACCCCGCAGCCGGTGCCCACGTCCAGCACCCGCCCCACCGGCGTGCGGATCGTGCACTGGGCGAGCATCACCGACGCCCCGCCTACCCCGAGGACGTGGTCCGTGCGCAGCGGCGCGTCGGTGGCCGTCTCCCCCAGGTCCGACACCAGCCACCAGTCGGCCCGGCCCGCGGCGTCCTCGGCCGCGTACGGGCGCAGCTCCACCTCCGCGCGCACCTCGTCGCCCGGGTCCGCACCGGCGGCCCGCACCAGCCCCAGCCGCACCGCGCCGTCGGTGCCCAGACCGGGCAGGGCGGCGTCCAGCAGCTCCCGGGGCACCGGCCGGCCCAGCACCAGGCAGCGCAGCAGCACCGCCGCCGGCTCGCCCGAGGCCTCCGCGGCCCGCACCGCCGGCAGCGCCTGCTCGCGGCCCAGCGCGGCCGACGCCACCGGGCCGAGCACCGCCTCCACGCGCTCGACGGTGTACTCCGCCGCCACCAGGTCCGCGCGCAACCGCCCGATGAGCTGGGCGGCGCTCACCGCGGGCTCACTCACCGATCGGCCGCTCCGGCCCGGACCCGCCGACCGGCGCCGACCCCTTGCGCAGCGGGTCGCCCGACCCGCCGTCGAGGTCCAGGTCGGCGGCGATCCGCTCGTCCTCGTCGACGTCGTCGAGCTCCACCCGGCGGCGCTTGGACATCGCGACGGCCACCACGATGACGACGCTCGCGGCGATCGCGATGCCGTAGCGCAGCACCTCGTTCTCGCCCTCGCCCAGCCCCAGGGACACCACCGCCGGCGCCACCAGCAGCGCGACGAGGTTCATCACCTTCAGCAGCGGGTTGATGGCCGGCCCCGCGGTGTCCTTGAAGGGGTCGCCCACGGTGTCGCCGATGACGACGGCCGCGTGCGCCTGGGAGCCCTTCCCGCCGAAGTGGCCGTCCTCGACGATCTTCTTGGCGTTGTCCCACGAACCACCGGAGTTGGACAGGAACACCGCCATCAGGACGCCCGAGGCGATCGCACCGCCCAGGAAACCCGCCAGCGGGCCGACGCCCAGGCCGAAGCCCACCGCGATGGGGGCCATCGCCGCCAGCAGGCCCGGGGTGCTGAGCTCGCGCAGCGCGTCGCGGGTGCACATGTCGACCACCCGGCCGTGCTCGGGCTGCTCCTCCCCCGTCATGATCCCGGGGTGCTCGCGGAACTGGCGGCGCACCTCCACGACCACCGCGCCGGCGGAGCGGCCGACCGCGTTGATCGCCAGGCCGGAGAACAGGAACACGACCGCCGCGCCGAGCAGCACGCCCACCAGCGTCGTCGGCGTGATGATCTCGAAGCGCGCCATCGTGTGGACCACGTACTCCGGCAGCGGGCCCGCGACGGAGGCGCTCGCCTCCTCCAGCGCCTCGGTCACCGCGCTGCGGTAGGAGCCGAACAGCGCCGTGGCCGCCAGCACCGCGGTCGCGATCGCGATGCCCTTGGTGACGGCCTTGGTCGTGTTGCCCACGGCGTCGAGCTCGGTGAGGACCTGCGCGCCCTCGCCCTCGACGTCACCGCTCATCTCCGCGATGCCCTGCGCGTTGTCGCTGACCGGCCCGAAGGTGTCCATCGCGACGATCACGCCCACCGTGGTCAGCAGGCCGCAGCCGGCCAGGGCGATGAAGAACATGCCCAGCGTCAGGGTGCCGCCGGCGAGCAGGAACGCCATGAACACCGCCCCGCCGATGACGACGGTCGTGTAGACCGCCGACTCCAGCCCCAGCCCGATGCCGGAGAGCACCACCGTCGCCGGGCCCGTCAGGGACGTCTTGGCGACGTCCATCGTCGGAGAGGCGTCGGTCCCGGTGAAGAAACCGGTCAGCCAGAGGATCAGCACCGCCAGCACGATGCCCAGCGACACCGCCGCCAGGACCACGACCTTCGGGTTGCCGTTGAGGTCGGCCACGTCGGCGGGCGCACCGTCGAACCCGGCGAACGTCGAGGGCAGGTACAGGAAGCAGGCGATCGCGACGCCGACGAAGGCGATGAGCGCGCTCAGGTAGAAACCCACGTTGATCGAGGTCAGGCCGTTGACGCCCGTCCGCGCCCGCACCAGCACGACGCCGAGCATCGCGGTCAGCGCACCGATCGCGGGGATCACCAGCGGCAGCACCAGGCCCTGCTCCCCGAAGGCCGCCCGGCCCAGGATGAGCGCCGCCACCAGCGTCACGGCGTAGGACTCGAAGAGGTCCGCGGCCATGCCCGCGCAGTCGCCGACGTTGTCCCCGACGTTGTCGGCGATCGTCGCGGGGTTGCGCGGGTCGTCCTCGGGGATGCCCTGCTCGATCTTCCCGACCAGGTCGGCGCCCACGTCCGCGGCCTTGGTGAAGATGCCGCCGCCGACGCGCATGAACATCGCCAGCAGCGCCGCGCCGAACCCGAAGCCCTCCAACACCGTCGGCGCGTCGTCGTGGAAGACCAGCACGACGACCGCGGCGCCGAGCAGGCCCAGGCCCACCGTCACCATCCCGACGACGCCACCGGTGCGGAACGCGATGCGCATGCCCTCCTCGCGGCCGCCCTCCCCCGAGCGCGCCGCGGCGGCGACCCGGACGTTGGCCCGCACCGCCAGCGACATGCCGAGGTAGCCGATGGCCGCGGAGAACCCCGCGCCCGCGAGGAAGGCGACGCTGCGCCCCACCCGCAGCGAGGTCGTGTCGGCGGGCAGCAGGAACAGCAGCCCGAAGACGATGACGGCGAACCAGACGAGGGTGCGGAACTGCCGGCGCAGGTAGGCGCTCGCGCCCTCCTGCACCGCGCGGGCGATGGCCTGCATCGCCTCGGTGCCGTCCGCCGCGGCCAGGACCTGGCGGCGGAAGACCACGGCGACGAGCAGCGACAGCACCGCCACCGCCCCGACACCGCCGACGATGATCTGGCTGGAACCGGTCAGGGATCCGGTGGCGACCCCGGTGGTCGATGCAGCGGTGACGTGGGCGAGTGCGGGCATCCGTCCTCCTCGACGTGTCGCGGCCGGGACGCCACCGTCGTGGTCGCCCGCACCGTCGGGCGCGGTCCGCTCAGCGAGCCATGATCGCGGATGGGGAGTCTACGAGCCGGACGCGCCGCCGTCACCACGTGGTGACGGCGCGTCGGACGGCTCGGCGTGCAGGGACCAGGTCATCCGCACGGCACCGGGGGCGCCGTCCTCGTCGTCGACGCTCACGGCCTCGGCCATCCCGGCCATCAGCGCCAGCGCGAGGGGGTCCTCGCTGCCGCCGGCCCCGCCCACCGGCCCGTCCACGACGTCCCGGCGGTCGTCGTGGACGACGACGTCGAGACGGTCGTGGTCGTCCGTGAGGTCCATCGACACGAAGGCGTCGCTGCGGGTGCGCAGCACGGCCCGCGCGCACGCCTCGCCGATGGCGATGCGGATCTCGTCGAGCTGGCTCTCCGGGAACCCCGCGCGCCGGGCCACGGCCACGGCCACGAGCCGCGCGGTGCGGACGTGCTCGGCGAGCGGGCTGAAGCGCAGGGCGACGGTCGGCACGGGGTGCGCGGACGTCAGGACGCGGTGCCGGACTCCGCCGAGCTGGATGCGGCGATGGCGTCGGCGACCGAGTCGTGGATGGGGAAGACCTTCGTCAGCCCGGTGATCCGGAACACCTTGAGGATCTTCTCGCGCTGGCACACCAGGTGCAGGGAGCCGTCGTGGGACCGCACCCGCTTCAGGCCGCCGACGAGCACGCCCAGCCCCGTGGAGTCGAGGAACTCGACCCCCTCCATGTCGACCACCAGGTGGTGGTGCCCTGCCCCGACGAGCTCGTTGAGCCGCTCGCGAAGGGTGGGGGCGGTGTAGACGTCGATCTCGCCGGACACCTCGACGACGGTCCGCCCGCCCTCTTCCCGGCTGGTCACCGACAGGTCCACGACCCCTCCTCGCTCTGTGGGACCCCCACGCGCGCCGGGGGCTCTGCAACGCATTGAACCATCGCCGTGGGCACCGGGCGCGCCCAGGCACGTCCGGGTGGGTCGGCGGGGCCGCGCCCGGGGCAGGACACTCGTGCCGTGCCCCGCGACCCCGCCCCGCCCCCGACCGGCCCGGGCCCGGGCGGACACCCCGACCGTCACCCGGACGGCGGGCCCGGCGCGGGCACCGCCCCGGAGGCGGTGCTGCACC
>NZ_BAABIL010000119.1:0-28897 GCF_039542765.1 Kineococcus glutinatus | reverse complement strand
CCCACTGCGGCTGCACGGGTGAGCTGTCACCGACGGACAGGCGGAGCAACGTGCCGGCCTCCGTCGCCGAGACGGACACACAGATGCGGATCGGACCGCCGACGTGCAGGACGGCGTTCGTCACCAGCTCACTGAGGCAGACCTCGGCGTTGCTCACTACGGCGCTGGGCAGGTGACTCACCTGCCGGCGCAAGTGGCGGCGCGCCTGGGCAGCACTCGTTGCGGTGGACGCCAGGAGGTAGGAGGGGGCGGGCGTCTGATCCTCGACCATCATGCCGCTAGCGCCAGACCGTGCCTCACCAGCCGATTTTATACCCAGACCGTCTACTCTGCGGCGCGCTGAGGCTGCAGGGAGTGGACCCCAGTCTGACCACCGCAGTGAGCTAAGCGACTTTCCCGGGCAGGTGTGGCTGCAGTGACAGTTGTTGCTCCACGGGCCGCACACGAACGCGGCCACTTCGCGTAGGGAGGGCTACCTGCGCGCTCGGACGTAGGGAGGGCTACCTGCGCGCTCGGACGTAGGCGAGGGCCCGCTCGAGGACGGGGCCCGTGAAGGGATTGACGCCACTGGCCGGTACCGGCACGCGCTGCGCAAGCTGCTCGAGGTATGCGCTGCTGATCGGGTCTCCGCTGCGCAGCATCCCCCACCGTCGATCCGAGGCGATGGCGCCGGCGAGGACGCTGAACAGGCGCGGGCTCTGGCCGGTGCTAAAGCACTCACCGGTCGCCACGCGCAGCAGCCGGCGGTCATCGCTCGTCAAGTGATCAAACATGCTGCCTTCGCCTGCGGGGCGCGTGTTAACGGACGGCGCAGCCTTCGCAGGGCGGTCGAGCAGGGCCAGTGTGCTCATCGGAATGCTCTCCACTGATCAGAGGCCAACGTGGTGCGGATTGCGTAAGAGGGCATCGGCGATGTGGTGCCCGCCCTTGAGGGCGCGCTGCTGTGCGAGTGCTGTACGCCAGGGTGCGGGTGAGACATGTGCCGCCCGTCCGGAATTGGGTTGCTCCAGCGCATGCAGGAAGCCTATTGGTTCCATGTGATTGCCTTTTAGGCTGAGGATATTGTCGCTGCCTTCTTCTGCCGTTCAGGAGAGGTTGTCAGCTGCATGGCAGACCAGCGGCGCCAGGCGCAGGCGGGCAGGTGAAGCGGCGTTGAGCGGCTGCCTCGATGACAGCCCATCCATCGCCCACGCCCAGCTGCATGCTTTGCTCAACGAACCATCTGTGCGCCCACCGGCAGTCGCGACTGCTGCTAGTGCGCCAGCCATCGACTTCCTCCGTGTCATGCGGCCACGATCCATGGCAGCTCAATGCTTGCTTCAGTGAAGTATCCGCGCTATCCAGGGGTAGTCTGGAGGAGGAGCTGCACCCGCCACAGAGGAGCGGTAGGTGTAGCTCTTCCCAGCGACGGCATCAGGGGAGGGCGGGGCGTGGCTGCCCGCAGGCTGGGCGACCTCTACGTGAACACCAGGCCGCGGCCGGCCCGGTGTGCGGTGCAGGCGACGGCCTTGATCCAGGCGACGTAGCTTGTAGGCGTGATCGGCACAAGACTGCCGCCGAACCGTAGCTCTTGGCGTAGTCTACGCAGTAGATAGAAAGGCCGGTTCGGGGCGGCTTTGAAGGTTGCAGTCGCTTTTGCAGCAGGGCGACGGTCAGTGCGGAGAGCGCTCTTGCAAGCTGCTAGTGGGAGCGGCATGGAAGTCGGGAGTCTGTGCAGTGAGTCACCTGTTGCCGTCTGAGGACGACAACGCCGCCGAGCGGTCGCCGGCTACCGGTGCAGCGGCGAGCGCGGCGCCGCTCGTGCCGCACCCCAGTGGCGCGAGGGCTTCGGAGTTGATCAGCGGCAGCTCGCGGCAGCAGGCAGCCCGCCGGCTGCTGACCACTGGCGCCAATCCGGCCCTCGATCACCTGGCTGAGCTAGCCGCCCGTCTGCTAGGCACCCCGGCAGCTCAAGTGTCCTTGCTGTCGGACGTGCAGACCATCAGTGCCGTCGCTGGGCTAGATCCGGCCGTCGTCGGCTCCAGCAGTCCGCTGGCCGACTCCTTGTGCACCGTCACCGCGGTCGCTGGTGCCCCGCTTGTCGTCGCTGACGCTGCGCAGGATGTGCGGGTGGCGACGCTGCCCCCGGTCGTCACCGGTGCGGTCGGTGCCTACCTCGGGGTACCGCTGCGAGGACAGGACGGCCATGTCGTCGGTGCGCTCTGCGTCTTCTCCCCAGCACCCCGTCCGTGGAGCGCGGCCGACGTGGCACTGCTGAGCGACCTGGCCGCCGCGGCCGTGACGGAGCTGGAGCTGTCAGCGCTGACCGTGGAGTACGAGGCGGAACGGTTGCGGTGGCAGCTGGCCATCGCAGCCGGCGGCGTCGGCAGCTTCGACTGGAACCTGATCACCGGCGTCTTGGCCTGGGACGAGCGCCTCATCGAGCTGTTCGGCTACGACGCCGACACCTTCGACCGCAGTATCGAAGCCTTCAACGCCCGGCTGCACCCCGATGACCTGCCGCGGGTGACCGAAGCGCTCGAGCATGCGATCAGCACGTGCGGTGAGTACGAAGCGGAGTACCGCATCGTGCTGCCAGGTGGGCAGACGCGGTGGATCCAGGCGCGCGGCAAGGCGCTGGCTGACGAGCACGGGGTCGCGACGCGGGTGCTCGGTGCGGCTTACGACACCACCATGTCGCGGGACGCCGATGCGCGGGTGGCGCGGGTGCTGGAGACGATGTCGACGGCCTTCTTCTCCCTGGACCGCGCCTGGCGCTTTACCTACGTCAACGCCCACGCCGAGCAGGTGCTCGGACGCTCGCGGCAGGAGCTGCTCGGCGGCCAGTTGTGGGAGCTGTTCCCGGCTGCCGTGGGCTCGGACTTCGAGGTGCACTACCGCGCCGTCGCTGAGACCGGGGAGCCGGCGGCTTTCGAGGCCTACTACCCCCCGCCTCTGGATGCCTGGTACGAGGTGCGCGCCTGGCCGGACCCGGCGGGCATGTCGGTGTACTTCCTGGAGATCACCGAGCGCAAGCGCGTCCAGGAGCGCGCCGAGGCGGCGCAGCAGGCGGCTGAGGAGACCCAGCGTCGCCTTGCGGTGGCACTGCACGCAGCAGACGCCGCACACCGACGTGCTGAGTCCAGCCGCCAGGCCGTCGAGCGCCTAGCGGAGCGGCTGCGGCTACTCGTGCGTGTCAGCGAGGACCTGTCTGCCACCTTGGACGCCGAAGAGGCGGTGGCGCGCCTGGCGCAGCACCTGGTGCCCACGCTCGGTGACTGGTGCATCATCACGCTGGTCGACGAGCACGGCGCGCTGCGCGACGTCGGCTCATGGCACGCCGAGCAGGCGCAGCGAGCGGCAGTGGAGCAGTACTGCCAAGCCCGCCTGATAGCGCTGCGTCCTTCCTCTTACCTGCACCGTGCCTGGCGCACCGGCCGCTCCGTCAGCCTGGAACAAGATGCGACAGAAGCAATCGCTGAGGTCTTGGAGGCTGGTGATGCCCATGAGGCACTCCTGCAGCTGGCACCTGAGTCCGCCCTCTTCCTGCCGCTGCGCGCTCGGGGGCGCACGGTCGGCCTGGTGTCCCTCTTCCGCGGACCTTCCCGCGGCGCGCTGCCAGCAGATGACCGCCTGACCGCCAGCGAGGTCGCCGACCGCGCCGGTCTAGCCCTGGATAACGCCCGTCTCTATACCCAGCAGCAGCGCATGGCCGAAGGACTGCAGCGCAGCCTGCTCACGGCACCCGTGGAACCGGACCACCTGGAGGTGGCGGTCCGCTACCAGCCGGCTGCTGAGGCCGCGCAGGTGGGCGGGGACTGGTACGACGCCTTCCTGCAGCCCGACGGCGCGACCGTTCTCGTCATCGGCGACGTCATGGGTCACGACATCACCGCTGCCGCGGCGATGAGCCAAGTCCGCTCACTGCTGCGCGGCATCGCCTATGCCACCGGCGCCGCCCCGGCAGCTGTCCTGTCCGGTTTGGATGCTGCCATGCAGGGGCTGCAGGTCGATACGACTGCCACCGCGGTGGTGGCCCGCATCGAGCAGAGCCAGGACGAGCGCGCCCGGGACATCACCCGCCTGCGCTGGTCCAACGCCGGCCACCCACCGCCCATGCTGCTCACCCCCGACGGCACGGTCACCGCCCTGGCCGGGCATGGCCCTGATCTCCTGCTCGGCGTCAGCGCCGACTACCTGCGTGCCGATTCCGCCATCACCGTTGACCGCGGCTCGACGGTCCTGCTGTACACCGACGGCCTCGTCGAGCGCCGCGGTCAGCCGCTGGATCAGGGGATCAACCGCCTGCGGCAGGTGGTCACCGAGCTGGCGGGGGAGAGTCTCGAGGTGATGCTGGACGGCATCCTCACCCAGATGCTGCCCGCACATCCCGAAGATGACGTGGCACTGGTCGCAGTGCGCCTGCACCCACATGAGCGGCCACGTCCACCCGAAGCAGGTCCACGCCGCGTGCCGGCACGGCGACCGCACGTGCTATGACCGCACCCAGTGCAAGGAGCACCTCTAGATCGTGCCTAGCGTCGACGGGTCGAGTCCACTCACTCGGTTCTCTCGTGTCGAGCGAGGCACGTCCCCGAGGAGTCAGATCATCCAACAGCCGGCGTTCATGATCGCCTGTTTCCGGCGCCTGCAGCAGCCGTCCCCTCCCAATTCGCCATCTCAGGTCACCTCGGTGTGGTCTGGGCCCTGCAGGTGACGTCCAGTACTGCTGCATCCATGGGCCAGCCAATCTGCCGATCGATCAGATGCCGTCAATTGACGGTGAGGGCTCGACCATCCTTGGATGCGTTCGCTCCAGACTCACCGCGCTGCTGCGATCGGGAGGAGTCGCTGTTGGCATCTGCTGTTGCACCCACGGTTGGACGACATCCTCCAACAGGGCGGCCAGCGCCGTCGCCGCGCCTGGCGTCAAGCCTGCGAAGACGCGCATTACTTGGTCCCGGACCTGCCCACCCACCTCGGCCACGAGCGTCGCTGCCGCCGCTGTCGGATACAGCCAGATGCGGCGGCGATCGATGTCGTCACGCTCTCGACGCAGCAGACCGCTCGCTTGTAGCCGATCAGCCAGTTGCGAGATCGATGACTGCTGCAGGTAGAGCAGACGCGCCAACGCCTTGGCCGGGAGCGGACCATGCGCGATCAAGATGTAGAGTGCATTGAGATCACTGGCCGGCATGGACAGCTCCCGAGCGGCCTCATCGACGGCGGCATTGACCGCAAAACCTGCTTGCGCCACGAGGTAGGGCAGCTCCCAACCGGTGCGCGGACCCAGTGGCATCACGGGAAGCGTTGTCGGCAGGGTGCTGGGCACTGGCACACGAGGTGGAGGCAGATCCTCAGCACTAGCGCTGGCCATAAACGTCCGATCCCGCCCGATTGTAGTCAGTGAGACATCGTCAAAGCAGCTGGTGCGCTCGGCGAGCCCCAGTCTAGGCACGACCTGTTGGCGTGATGCCGCGGTCGCTGGCACGAGTGAGTGCCCGCTGTCATGAGGGCGTGCTCGAAAGCTGATTCATGATCGACTGCCGACTCACCGGCTGAGGACACTCTGTACTGCCTGCTGAGTAAGTCGCCACGACATCGGTGATGACGCCACCGACGCCATCGACGTCTCGAGGTGGATTGAGGCTCTGGCAGCCCGCGAAGACGTACGTCGTGCCGCGCCATTCGTAGACATCGGTCAGTGTTGGACCCTCACCAGCGCGTGGCCAGGGTGTCCGTTCGACGTAGAGGCGGCGGATGCCGTAGGCGTCCTCGAGATCGTAGTACTGAGCGGGTAGGTCGCCGGCGATGGTGCCGAAGTCCGTGACGCCACTGGACGTCACCTGCAGGGCCCAAACGGCACCGAGGTGGTTGGTGATGGCGAAGTCAGCGAGGATGTTGCCCGTCGCGTCCGTCGCGGTGTGCAGCAGCCCGTAACCGGGGGAGAAGCTGCGCGTCCAGCGCAGCTTGCCGGCGCTGTCGACGATGGCGATAGTCGATCCGGCGTTCGCCGTGTGCTGCTTGTCGGTGAGCTCGGTCATGCGATTGATGCCGTAGACCTTGACCTCACCGACGCCGGTCGTCGCCAGCATGGGTGCACCAACGATCTCACATGAGGCGCCCTCGTCACTGCACTGCGGAATGCTGGCCAGCAGCGCTTCGTCGGCCGTCTGCGAGTGTGTGATCTTCCAGATGGCCGCTCCGCCGAGCGGTACGACGAGCGCGGCCACGATGGCTGCCCATGTCCAGCGCGATCGACCGTGCAGCAGGCGGACGCCCTCTTGGGGAAGTGCCACGAGCGCAGCCGCGGCCAAGCCGACAGCGGTGAACGTCGCATAGAGAGCGCCGCTATCGAAGCCAAGGGCGTACAGCCCTGCCGTTTGCACCGCGGTGAAACCGACGATCAAGGCGGCGAAGGCCTGCACGCGCTTGTCGGGTGGCGGCGTTGGCGACGACTCATCCTCGGACATCGCCGCACTGTAACGGGAGTCCCCACGAGGGACAGAGCAAGGTCGAGAAGGGCACTAGGGAAGCAGCATGGATCCATACGGCGTCATTGCCTCTCTGCACGCTCCGCACAGAGACAAGTACGAGGCGCTACTGGAGGCAGCTGCCTTACGGCGGACTGGCCGTCCCGCGGCGCATGTGCTTCACGGCGTACATCGCTTGATCGGCTTGGCGAAGCAGCGTCTGCGCTTGCAGTTCTGCAGGTGCCTCACCCTCGCTAGTTGCGACACCGATACTGGCCGAGATGCGCGCTTGCGCGCCGCCGAGGTCGATCGGCTCGGACAAGGCGGCATAGATGCGCTCAACGACAGCGCTCACTGCATCTGGTGCGGCTGCACCACCTGGGTCGGCGCGCAAGCCCTCGCACACGATGACGAACTCATCGCCACCAAGCCGAGCCAGCGTATCCCCAGCACGGAGCAGCCCTTGGAGCCGGGCGGCCACAGTGGTGAGGAGTCGATCACCAGCCTCATGGCCGAAGGTGTCATTGATGCTTTTGAAGCCGTCGAGGTCGACGAAGAGCACGGCGAGTGGCGTGTGTGCTCGCTGCGCGGTGGCCACAGCATGCGCCAATCGGTCATCGAGGAGCGCTCGGTTGGGCAGTCCGGTCAACGGGTCATGCGTTGCCGCGTGGACGGCGAGTTGATGTGCGAGCAGCGCCGTCTGCCGATCATGCGCCATCATGACGAAGTTGCAGGCAACATCAGCCAAAACTTGAGCCACCCGTAGCTCACCGTCCGTGAAGGAACCTGCCTCATGGCGATAGAGTGTCAATGCGCCCCACACCTCGCCGCGGGCATGAAGAGGCAGTGCTGCTACGGCATGAACGCCCGTCATGAGCGCGCGCTCGGCGAAGACGGGCCAGCGCTCGGGATGGATTGCCAAGTTCTCCTCGACCACGACGCTGTTGGTGGCAATGGAGTCCTGACAGGGCCCGTCGCGAAAATCAATCTGCGTCTTCTCTGCATGAGCCACTTCTTGGGGAACCGCATGTACGTATTCCAAGCGTCCACCGAGCAGCTGTCCATCGCGCATGGTGGCTGCGCGCCGATATGCCACTCCTGCGCCGTCGATGGACAAAACGTGCGCCGCCGCAGTCGCCAGCTCGCGGAGGGCGACCTCGACTTCCAGCGTGTCTGACGCTCGTCGAGCTAAGGTATCGAAAACGGCAAGAATTTCTGCCTGCTTCGCCATGGCGAGCCTTCCTTCACTGACCACATATGCTTCTAGGTGTTGTCCCGTGACCTCAAGGGCGACGTGACAACTGGTCTATTGTGGCTCAGTGTATTGGCAGCAGTCGGCGCTTGGCAGGCTGTTCGACAGAGTGGCAGTCTCTTCGTGAACTCGGTCCATCGGCTCAGCATCGGCAGCATGCACAGGTACCAACTGCTCTGCCACGGGCAGCAGAGGGGCGGATGCACGTGAGTTGTCAGGGCGTGTCCGCCGGTGCGCTCGGACCGGGTTGGTCGGCATTAAGAGCCAGCAATGCGAGCATGCTGGAGTTACGGCTTGCGCGGAGGAGGTCGGTGCTGCGGTGGGGTAGCGCCTCGAAAGAGGCGTTTATCGCTGGTCGGGTCGCCCGGGATGCAGCACTTCGATCTGAAGCTGCCCGTGCTCACTGCAACCCTGAATGGACCTCGACCACGTGATCGGACGGGTCGCGACTCACTGTCCAGTAGAGCCTGCCGGAACATCGCCGTTTCGATCAGCTGTAGCCCTTTCCGCAGCACCGCCAGATGCTGGCGCAGCGATCAAATTTGAGATGGAACCGCCGGCATTAGCCCCGCCGTCCTAAGGGAGCGGCGCGTGTGAACTGCAAGAGGAGGAACCCGACGCAGGACGGCGCCGCCTGCCACATCCGCGGCCGGTACGCCGGTGGACGGATTTCGGACTGCCGTATCGAAACGGACTCCTACCAGCGGTAGAAGCGTCCAGATGTTCGATGTCCTAACCCGTCACTAGTTGATACGACCTCATCCTGCTTACGTGCAACGATGACGCCACTGCGAGCGACAGTGTTCACGTCAAAGCCTCGCTGCTCCAAACATTTGAGGAACCGTCGTTGAGTGGTTAAAGAGTTGGGGTGTAAGTCAACGGCCCACATCCATTTGGAAATGCCCATGTCATCTACGAAGACGAGGCGCCAGCGACTCCCCGCACTGCTGGCGCACGGAAGTTGCGTCCAATTGAAGATGCACCAAGATGCGGCACCAGCAAGAAAGAGCCCGAAAAGACCTATTGCAATTCGAGCTATTAGCACCAATCTCTTGGATGGTGTTTGGCGCGCTGAGTGGAGCTTTGACATCTAATTTGTGGTGCGCGCCGCGCTAATATGTGTGGCGCGCTACTATTTTAGATTAGCACGCCATGAGCGCCGCGTCACGGATTACCCGCGTGGGCACACACTCACCCGATGGCATTCCTGGCGTCATTGAACTTCTGCTGGCGGTGCTGGAAATCCTCCACCTCGATGCCCAAGGATTTGAGTGTATCTGCGTCCATGGCGTGACCCGTTTCTCGCCACGCCTTTGCAGTCTCGGGCTTGAGTGAATAAGCCATGAACTGCGGCCACTCGCCTTCGATACCAGCAACATCCTGTTGTAGGCGGATGTATCCGGCCGCAATGCGCATGGAGAATGGCCAGTCTTCGATGAGCTTATAGCGCAGCTGCTTGTCGCTGAGGTTAGCCGTCTGCTCGTCGCCGTACACCTGGCGCGCGACATCCCGGGCTGTTGCGGGCTTGATCTGCCCAATGCCAACCGACCCTCGGAGGCCGGTGTACTCCTGCGCCTTAGTGAAGTCCTGACGCCAGCTGAAGTAGTTGCCACCCTCGTGGTAAATGACGCGAGCAAGTGTCTGCCCGTTCACGTTGGCAGCCGCGGCAGCCGCGGCTAGGTCGTCGCTGAGGTCGGCGACCACATGCTCGCGGTGACCCGCATTGGCTTGCAGTTGGATGTTCACGCCAGCGGCTTGAGTGTCAGCATTGGGCGAGGGAATGGGTGTGGCCGCCCGCAGGCCGCATGTGGGGATTCCCTGGTCGCTCAGGTCTTGAGTACTGTTCCAGTGGGTATCGACGTAGTAGTCCGTGACGTAGCCGGTGTAGCCGCCAGAGGTGCCGTAGAGCCAGACGCTGTTGCCGTTGACGACGTCGCCGGCTGTCCAGCACGACACGCTGAAGTCGGCGCCCTCGGGTAGCACCGTGATCAAGCCGTCTTGGACTGCAGGTACGGAGTGCAACCAGACGCCGTCGCCATCTGTCCGGTAGACATGGTGGAGGGCGTCTGCTGCCGCGGCTGGCGCTGTCGCCACACCAGTCAGCGCCGTCCCGAGTGTGAGCGTCACCGCCGCTCGCATGTGATCGATCTTCATGGCAGCCCCCCGGCAGTCAATCCTTGCCGGCAGACGACGCCCAGCCGGTACCGGACTGTACGAGGGCAACAGTCGAAGCGCCAGCGAAGCGCTTGACAGCATAGTGATCACCGCGCCGGGAACAGCGCGGCCACCTCGTCCGGGGAGAGGATCCGGCCCTGCGGAGAGGGTGCAAGCAGCTGAGCGAGCCAGCCCGCAGCTGGTAGGAGCGCCTCGACGTGGGCGCGGGCCTGTCCGCGAGCTTCAGCGCTGCCGTCGCCGCACATCGCCGCGTACGTTCGGAGGCGGTCGGCGAGCAGGTCGTACAGGCGGACTGCAGCGTCGTGGCTGATGAGTCGGATCCGGTCGCGGGCGGCGTCGGTGGCGTCGCCGTGGGCCTCGGTCGCGGGGTCAAGCAGGCAACCGGTGAGGCGAGCCTTCGGTGCGCGCTTGCTCTCGACCTCCAGCTGGCCGAGCAGCTGGTTGACGTCCGTCCGCGTGATCTTCCGCTCGCGCCCCTCGCCGCTGTCCTTGCCCTGGGCAGTCTTGACCTCCCAGATGCGGCGCTGTGAGCGTCCGGGAGTGGACCAGCTCCAGCGGCAGTCAGTGGCGCTCTGCTCGGTCCTCGGCGGCCGTTCTCCATCAGCACCAGCCAGGCGGGCCAGGTGGATCAGTCCCTCGCACTGCTGATCATGATTGCCGGTGAGCAGGTCTCGGCCCCGGCTGAGGGCGCGGTCGAGGCGTCCACCGGCCTCGCGGCGCCAGTCGTCCCATGTGAGGAAGAGACGGTCGTTATCGTCGGCCGCCGAAGGCGCCCCAGCCAGAGCGGCGCTGGTACGGGCCAGCCGGCGGAACCAGGCGGTCTGCGGCCCCTTGTTGATGGCGTCGTCCAGCGCCGCGCGCGCGGCAGCGCGATCCTCCACCCGACCGCGGTCGAAGTGGGCGTGCGCCTCGACGTAGCGCCAGAAGGCGGCGTGTTCGGTCTCGCCAGACTCCGCGAGTAGCACGCTGGCCTGCTTCGCCGCTTGGGCGGCCGCTGCGTGATCACCGAGCCACAGGCTGGTGGCGGCCGCAACCTCAGCCGGTGCACTGGCCACGTCACCGCTGCCGCTGGTCACACGCCCTGGGCGGAGGCGGCGGGCGCGTGCCCCCTGGTCGCTGGTCGGGGCCGCCTGTGCTTCGTCGAGCGTCGACCGGCTGCCCACCCAGAACGCCGTGCAGGCATCCTGCGTGGCCTGCCAGCCCTTGTCGAAAAGCTCCAGCGCTCCGCGGATGATCGGGGTGGCGTCGGCGGGGACGGACTTCCGCACGGCGGGGTCGGCCAACATCTGGGCGAAGGTTGGGTCCAGACCAAGGTACAGCGACCGATCAGAGGGGGTGCGGTTGGCGCGGCCCAGTGCCTGGGTGACTCGCTGGCCGACGCGGTGACGCATGAAGGTGGCGTCGCCGAGGTAGGCGACGACGAAGCGCTCGTACTCGCTGCTGGCTTGCGGCACAGTGGTGATGATCACCAGCTTGCACAGGTCGCCGGGCAGATCCAGCCCGTCATAGCGACCAGCGGTCACCAGGTGACCCCTGCTGGCGGCGATCCAGGCCTCCACTTGATCATCGTCGCCGGCTCGCAGCCGGAACACTCGAGCGCCTTCAGCCTCGAGCGCCTTCTCCAGCAGGTCGGCTTCGCCGTTGCTGGCGCACAGCCAGGCCGCGCGTCCGTCGGCGGCGGCGACCTGCTCGAGGGCCCACTCGAGGACTTCTTCGTCCAGAGCCGATTTCCCAGTCGGGTTGAGGATGAGTTGCCGGTGGCCAGTGGCGCCCGCTGGCAGCGGTGCGGTTGGTGTCAGCCGAGTGATCCGGCCGCCCCCGATGCGCCGCTGTAGATCATCCATCGATCCGAGCGTGGCCGACAGGTAGATGCGCTGCTTCGCTTGGGCGTAGCCAGCGACTTGCTGAGTCGGTGGGTGATAAGGGCGGATTTCCACGGCAGAGGATCCGATGAGGACGCCGCAGCGGGTGAGGTGAGCCTGCACGGTCCGCCACACGTGCTTGATCTCGGCCTCTTCAGCGTATGGCGAGTCGCTGATCGCATCGCGGACTGCGACGGCCACGTTGGCCCAGTCGCCGAAGGACAGCAGCTCTGGAGGCGTACCAGGCGCCGCCACCCCCTCTCGCATGGCGCGCAGCGCAGGGTAGGCGTCACCGGCATGGGCCAGGACGAGGTCGCAGACGCTCTCGTACAGCTTGCGCGCTTCACCCGGCTTGTTGGGGATGCGTAGCGTCCGCAGTCCGCTCAGCGGCTGTTCGGCCAGGTGCGCATCGTCGAGAATGAGCAGGTCGGCGGGCTGGGGAACCGGGCTGCTGTTGAAGTAGACCCAGTAGTTCATGATCCCCGGCTTCTCCGCCTGGTGGTAGTCGTCCAGCTTGGCACCGCCGTAGTTCCGTGCGGCGAAGCGCACCACGTCAAGACCGAGGAGCTCGGCCTCGCGCTCGACCCGCTCGGCCAGCTGGCGCGTTCCAGTGAGGTACGCAACCGACCGACCTTGCTCCAGTGCCCAGTCCGCGATGAGCAGCGCGACGAGCGTCTTACCCTCCCCGGTCGGCATCTCGATCGCGACGTCCGAAGTGCTCAGGTGGTTGGCCGCGTACTCGTCCAGCACGAGCTTCTGTCCTGGCCGTAGCGAGGTGAACGTCGACGACCCGAAGGTTGCCAGCCGCTGGCCGAAGTCCAGCTCCTTAGCCTCGGGCACGACGCACTCCTTGATCTTGTGAGCGGCCTCGCTCGTAGTTGTAGCGCCTTGGTGTAGTCACGGCGACCTTTTGCTTCTGCGGTCAATCGGGCGGGATGTGCATCAGCTCAAGCGGATCGACCGCGATGCGCTCGGCGATCCGCTCCACGGACTTCAGTGTCAGGTTGCGCTCGCCGCGCTCCAGGCCGCCCATGTAGGTGCGGTGCACCCCGACGACTTCGGCGAAGGCCTCCTGACTCAGGCCACGTGCCAGCCGGTACTCACGCAGGTTGCGCCCGACGGCCCGCTGAAGATCGCCTTCCATGACGGCACCGACGGTGCCCGGATGCTACTTGTCGGTCTACAGACCTATGAGTAGCATCCGGGGACGCGCGTCCTGGGCGGCGTGCCCGGCGGGGGAGGGGGTGGCGATCATGATGGGTGGCGGCGAGGGCTGAACGGTCAGCCTTACCTACAGACAGCGGAGCCCGGCGCCGCAGGACGGTCTGGGTTCCGTTGTCATGGTCGCACGGCGGCGACAAAACGAATCCGCTAGTAATCAGCATGTGGTTTGCTTATACTGAAAGCAGTATATGCAAGACCTACTTCGCCGAATTCGCCAGTTGAAGACCGTTGTGGTCTGCATTGTGCTGGGCGTGGGCGGCGTCGGATTATTGCTCTTAGCCCGCAGCGCACCGACCTGGGCGGCCCTACTGCCCCTGTCTGAACTGGGCGGCGTCCTCTTCGGTGCCGGTGTCCTCGGTATCGGCCTGGATGGCTACCTCAAGCGGGAAAATGACGAACTGGCCGAGCGGCGGCTACGCCAAGTGTTGGCTGACAATACGCCGGCCCTCCGCGACGCCGTCATCGAGGGCTTTGCCTTTCAACCTGACGACCTCAAGCGGGTGGCAACGCCGGAGCTGCTCGATCAGGTGCTGCGCAATAGCTTGGCGCTGCGGCTCGGAGACGCCACCTTTGCTGGCGAGCTCTACGACGACCTGCGTGACCAGGCCATTCGGGCGGCGGAGCGCTGGCAGGACGTCCGCGTCGACATCCGCCTCAGCATGCTGAGCAGTGCGGCCAGCGGCCGCACCGGCCTGTACGTCGCCACCATCCGCTGGGAGTACGCCGTCGTCCCGGCCTTCCCGGTGCGCCGCTTCGTGGCCGTCGCTGACCGCGACGAGTACCGCGAGCTCGCCCAGGAATCGGCCGCCACCTCAGCCTGGTACA
Source organism: Kineococcus glutinatus (assembly GCF_039542765.1). Lineage (NCBI taxonomy): Bacteria > Bacillati > Actinomycetota > Actinomycetes > Kineosporiales > Kineosporiaceae > Kineococcus > Kineococcus glutinatus. The sequence goes on along the minus strand of NZ_BAABIL010000119.1, from coordinate 15,107 downwards.
TCCGCCCCAAGGGCAACCTGGCGGCGGGGGAGCGCGAAGCCTTCGAGCTCGTGCAGTTCAGCGTCAACGGCCAGGCGCGCCCGATCCGCCGCACGGCCCGCAAGGACGGCCAGACCTACACCGTCAGCCTCGGCGAGGACGTCGTCCGCGCCGCGCGCCCCGTGACGGTCGCCTACACCTACCGCACCGTCGTCTCCCGCGATGGCCACTTGCTACACATCGACGTCGAGCAGCCAACCCGTGGCATATCTGTCGAGCTGGACTACAGCGCCACCGACATCGCCTACGTCAAGGTCGTCGACTTCATCGCCAGCAGCCGCAAGAGCCGGCTCATCGAGACGCCGGAGGGCATCCCTGGCCGAGTCATCGGCGTGCAGTTCGACGGCTGGCTCATGCCGCGAGCCGGTGTGGCCTTCGTCTGGGTACTGCATGATTCGTCAGCAACGTGATCAGGTCTAGCGGTGCAGCTTGTAATTCCGCAACGTGATCTTCATGAGCACGTCATGCAGTGGACATGTGGGCGATGTTGCTGAGGCCAACGACATCCAATCCGTTCCGCGCGGCCGCTCTCTCGTGTGGGACGCTGCGCCTTGGGGCAGTCGAGCGACACGCCCTTGCGGTCTTTGCTAGATGAACCCATGATGACGGCCCCTGGTCGTAGGCTACGCCCAACAGTTCGGCTCTCCTGGAAGGGCGAACATGCTGCAGAGCAACGACATCTCATGGTCCTCCATCGCGACCGTACCGCAGGATGGCACGCTGCGGCTCCCCCTGCCCGGGACGGCGGCCTTCAAGCGCGCCAAGGGGCGATCAGGTGACTGGCTGGTCATTCAAATCGCGAGTGCTATCGGCAGTACGGCCAAGCAGCGAGGAGCGCTACGCACTTTGGGGTTGCGTGGCCCAAACACTCTGGTACTGAGAAGTAGTGCAGATGTATCCACAAAGGGATCGATTCGGACGGTGCGGCATCTCGTTGCCGTTGTCGAGCTAGACGGTATATACTATAGGCAGACAGAAGCAGGCAATAGCGAAGGAGGTGATGTGTCTATCGAAAATCAGCAGTATGGAACGGAAACAAGTCCTGGGCAGCTCTGGCGAGACCCTCAAGGCGAGTATTTCGGCTACCGATCTGAGCGTGATTCCACGCTTGCTTATTGGAGTAGTGAACTCACACTTCACCAGTTGGTGGAAACGGCATACCAGCTTCCTGAAGTGTCGCTGAGCGATGACGTGCGCGTCAAGTATTGGACTGTGGCTGAGCCGCAACGAGGCGCTATCCGCCATGACAGTTCAGTCAAGAGCCTTCCAGGGGCGGAATCGGTTAATGAGCCCATCAGCCATGCAGTCATTGACTTGCCGAACGAGCAGCATTTGATGTGGAAAGCGCCATTCCGTAAGTTCGGTGACCGACAAACGACTAAAGGCGAAGTGCGACTCCTAGGCGAGCCGATCGACGAAGTTGCACTTCGCGCGCTAGTGCGCGCCACTGCTAATGAGGTGTTCATGGCGCGGGCAAACTGCAATATCCAAGTGCGACGGCAAGGAAAACTGCGACAGCATGACCTTTAGGAGTTGCGCGAATAGTGGACATTGTTTTTGACGGCTACGCCGAAGTCAAGGTCACGACGGAGGTCAAGCGCGTGTCAAAAAAGAAGAAGAAGCGGAGCGGCTCGGGGGAGTCCGAGCATCGTGTCACTTATAGCTCCGACCTCGGCGATCGACTGTACTTCAAGTTCACCTCGACGTTGACTGCATCTACATGTACCTACGAAAGCACAAATGGTGATCAGGTCGACCAAGCAGGACGTACTTGGGTTCACATGGGTGAGACCGCATATGGCAGCAGTCGTCCCGGTCATTCGGTAGCAAGTATTCATCAAGCGGCGCAGCATAATCTTGGACTTGCGGTGGTGTCGTGCGACTGCTCTGGCGATATCCCGTTCAATTCTGTGTACTCGAAACAAGTCCAACTGCCGGTCGTATAGAATGGCTAGCGCTCCGGTAGCGTTTACCATTTCGCTTGGCGTCTCAGGCTTGTCGTTCGTGCTTAATTTAGCGGCGGCAAAGCGGTATGAAAAGGAGTATGACGAGCGGCTGCAACGGTACTTCGTTAAGCAGGGTATGGTGCCATCCCCTGATTCGTCCGCGGACGAGAAGGATGGTTTTCCGCCGGGTTTAAGTCCTCGCGTTGTGCGCGCATGGTTCGATCAGGGACTGGACTTGGCTGCAAATAGCCCTGCAGCCGTCTTGACATTGTTTGCTTTCTCGGAATTGCCAGGATTCGATAGTGATATCCCGCACGTGCTTCTCGTCTTTATGGGATTGGCGCTCGTTCTCGGGCTTCGGTTCGTTGACGCCCCCAATGCGGCGGGTGCCTACCGCAGGTGGACGAAGTTTAATGTATCACTGCTCACAATGGCACTTTTCGTACTGAACGCAGGTGGATTGATTTACTCAATCTACCTTTGAGCATTCTTTGCGATTGCTCGGAGATGCATCTATCTGCGAGATTCATTAAGAGTTGCAAGGCGGTAGTTACCTTGAAGCTCGACACGCTCTGGGCTTCAGTTCGATCGCTCACAGCTCGTCGCCAGCCAATAGGCCTTTCCCGGTAGCGGCATGAGGTTGCGTGCGGGCCGGATGGAGGAAGGCATTGCTACATACAGGGCCTGGCTGGTGGCGATGGATGCGACCAAACTTTTCCGCCCCGCTTACCTGAAACCTGCGTGCTCTCGAATCGTGCCACCTCGCCTTCTTGCGAGCTATGGTGCAATGCCTCGCCTGCCCTGCCGGGAAGGCGGGCCAAGCTTGAAATGGCTTCGTTGGCGTGCGGCGTGATCATTGACTGACTGACAATTTTGATGACAACGTGTCGTCGAGCAGGCCAGTCAGTGTGGAGCCTTCCACCTGGCCAGCGGCGAGGGCCGCCACCCGCCCCCGCGCATCCAACACCACGGTCATCGGTGTAGCGCTAGCGCTCACTCCACGCTGGCGCAGCGCCAGCAGCGCACTGCCGTCACTGTCGCGGATGCTGGGGTATGTGATGGCGAAGGTCTGCTGAAAAGCCCGCACAGCCTCGGCGCTGTCGTTGCGAGTATTGATTCCGACGAAGTGCACACCCTTGTCGGCGTAGTCGTCCGCGATCTGCTGCAGCACCGGTGCCTCCACTCGGCACGGTGGGCAGTCGGCGTACCAGACGTTGAGCACTACCACCGTCCCGCGCAGCGCGGCCACGTCCACCCGCTCACACTCGGCGGTCGTACCGGCCAGCTCCACCGCCTCACCCCGCTGATCCGGTGGGTACTGCACCACCCCGTAGGCCGACGTGCGGGCAGCACCCTGTCCCGGCGCGGGCAACCCGTCACCTGAGGAGCATCCACCGAGAAGAACCAGCGCCGATGCCACCGCAGCCAGCGCGAGCGGGCCGACACCGAACCTGCTACGACGATCTATGGGGAGCCGGGCAGGCGACGCGGGGCGCACGCGCTCAGGATGCCAGCGCAAACCAGCTATGGCGCACTGCGCTCACTCCTGCTGTTCGGGACTCCTCATGGCATGTCCGCTGACGCTGCTGTCCCTGGTGCCCGGGGGTCGGCGCGCCAGCTATAAGCCTGGGACCGTCGCCTTTCACTGAAGGCGATCGGCTCCTGGCTCCTTGGTGAGGGGTGCCGATGTGTTACGGCAAGCTCCTGCACTCAAAATAAGAAGTCGTTGGTCTACGCGTCCCGTTTTCCCCTTGTTGAAGTGCGTGCCCGAACGATCAGGCCTGCAGTTGGTACTTCGGCGATCGTGCCCTCGCGCAGCAAGAAGCTGTAGAAGCCGCGGAAGGCGGTCAGGCGGCGGCGGATCGTGCCGTGGCTGTAGCCGCGCCGCCGCTGCAGAGTCAGATAGCTGCGCAGGTCGTCGTGGGTGAGCCGGAGCACGACTTTTCCGCGCTTCTCCGCCCACCACAGCAGGTCGTCAAGGTCGGTCCAGTAGGCGCGGAGCGTGTCGTCTGCGCGGTGCTTGTCGTCGGCTAGGTGGTAGAGGAAGTCCTCCCGGGCGGCGGCGAAGTCAGGCTGCACATCGGGAAGCCGCCCGCGGAACGGCGCGTCGTCTGTGGGGTAGTAGCGCGCCACGACACGATCGTAGATCAATAGCACTTGGGTGCTATCACGCTTACGCTGGATCCCCTCTGAGCTGCGGCTTTAGCGTCGATGACGTCAGGACACCGCAGCGAAGGGAGTCAGCACATGGGCAACATCGAGCCGCAGATCACCTGGGAGGTAGCCCTGCCCAGTCGCCAGACCAGCCGGGTGATCAGCCGGCTGCGGGACCAGGGCGTGGTGCGGGCGGCGGTCATCGACGCCGACCTGCAGGCGGCGCTGGACAAGGTCGACGCCCAGACGACGGCCATCGGCAGCAGCATGGCGGCAGTGGTGCGCGTCGCCCAGGCGCAGCGCCAGCTGGAGCAGCTGGCTCCGGAGGCCAGCGGCCGCCTGGCCCTGCTGGCCGACAGCCACGCGCTCGGTCTGGCTGATGTCGTGACCGACCTGCAGCACCGGCTGCGGCGGCGGTAGGGCGAGCATGCTCGCCCTCTTTGTCTGCCTCAGTGCCGGGCTGCTGGGCGGCTGCCTGGCCGTGTCGGTCTGGCTTCTCAGGCAGCGCGCGCCGCTGCGCCGGTGGCAGATCCGCCGTGACCAGGCACTGGCTGAGGCCCAGATGGCGGCCCTGACGCGCCAGGCGCTGCTGGCCATGCGCGCCGAAGTGCAGCGTCAGCTCAGTGCCCAGCAGCGGCGCCGCTAGGCCGGGGCCAGCGATGCGTCCGTCATGGCTTGACCGCCTGTTCGGCGGGGCCGTCAGCGTGCTGCTGGCGGCCCTAGCCGTCTACACCGCCGCTCGCCTCATCGAGTCCGTCTGGCGCACGCTTGCCATCTGCGCTGCGGTCGTCCTGACGCTCGGTCTGCTGGGCGCACTCTGTAGTTGGCTCTTCCGCCGCCGGCGCGGCTGGTAACCCGGTAAATCACGTCTGCAGCTGCTTGGGGCCCTGTTCCGATCGGTGTTGTGGTATTTGCCGATCGTATTGACTGTTGAATCCTCGCAACGTTATAAGTAGAAGCAAGCATTGTTGCGAAGATTCAACAGTAGGGAGGTAATGACGAGAAAGGGGGTAGGCATATGTCGCGAACGTACAAGCATAAAGATGCTGTGCAAGGGAGGGGAGGGCGCCGCAACCTGTCAGTGCGGGCGGTCCGCCGCGACCCGCCGGATGTCCGGAAGCTCAGCCGGGCCTTGATTCAGCTGGCCCTGGTACAGGCCGCCGCGGAGGCCGCTGCGCAGCGTGCGGACACCGAGCCGCGCGGACGGGCATCGACGGGAGGGCCCGCGGATGTCTAGCCCGGCGACGCCGTCGTTGACCTGGCGGCAGCTGCAGTGGCGCCGTCCGTTGGAGCCGCTCCAGGTGCTCAGCTGCCTGCGGCAGTGGGCCGCCGACAGCCGTAGTCCGCGCCTTGTGCTAGAGACACGAGCCGATCGAGCGGGCGTCCGCTATCTGCTCGGGGCGCCGCCGGCAGCGATCAACGAGGCAGCCACCACGCTGCGACAGCTCCTCGGTACGACGGTCCTCAACCCGGCGGCGGTGGAGCGCCCAGCGGTTCAGACGGTCGGGCGCCTGGCGGCTTCGACGCGGCACCGGCCACTGCGCCTGGAGGTACCCGAGCTCATCGTCGCGGCGCTGCTGGCGGCGCTGACACGAGCCGGCAAGGACGAGGGGCTGGTGCTGCAGCTCGTGCTCGGCCCGCGGCGCATCCCGCTAGCCGTGCCGACCACGAGTCCCTCGTCAGTGGTCGCGCCGTGGTGGTCGGTGGCCTGGCGCGGCGACGGCGGCCGCCTCGACTCCGATAAGCGGTCGGCGCTGCGCACCAAGGTCGCGGAGCACGGCTTCGCCTGCACCCTGCGCCTTGGCGTCCGCGCCGGCTCATCGGAGCGACGCCGGACGCTGCTGCTCGGGCTACTGGCGGCCCTGCGCACCAGCGAAGCCGCCGGGGTGCAGCTCAGCCTGCATCCGGAGCGGGCGGGACGCCTGGACGCAGCGGAGCGGCCGTTCCGCTGGCCGCTGCGCCTGGGCATCGCCGAGCTGCTGCCACTGACCGCCTGGCCGCTGGGCGACGCCGACCTGCCGGGCCAGCCAGCCCTGCACCCCAAGCCGCTGCCGCCCCCAGCTGGCACCGCCGGCAAGAAGCGGGTCATCGCCCGCGCGCTGGCACCCGGTGTTGCGGCGCACCTGGCGCTGGACGCCCGGGCTGCCCTGCAGCACCTGCATGTCGTCGGGCCGACCGGGGTTGGTAAGTCGACGCTGCTGGCCAACCTCATCTGCCAGGACATCGCTGATGGCCGGGCAGCGGTCGTCGTCGAGCCCAAGGGCGACCTGGTGGCCGAGGTGCTGGCGCGCGTGCCCAGATCCCGGCGGGACGACATCGTCGTGCTCGACCCAGCTGACGACAGCCCCGTTGGGCTCAACCCCTTGGCCGCCCATGGCCGGCGCCCGGAGCTGGTGGCCGATGGCCTGCTAGCCGTCTTCAAGCAGCTCTACGGCCGGGCCATCGGGCCTCGTAGCCAGGACATCCTCTACGCCGGGCTGTTGACGCTGGCCCACCAGCCAGACGCATCGCTCGCGATGCTGCCGCTGCTGCTGACCAACCCCGGCCTGCGTCGCCGTCTGACCGCCGGGCTGCATGACCCACTGACGCTAGAGCCGTTTTGGTCGACCTTCGAGGCCTGGTCCGACGCCGAGCGGGCCACCGCTATCGCCCCCGTTATGAACAAGCTGCGGCCGCTGCTGCGGCCGGGGCTACGCGGTGTCATCGGGCAGCGGCGTCCACGCTTCCAGCTGCGCCAGGTCCTCACCGAGCGCAAGGTGCTGCTCGTGCCGCTGCAGCGCGGCGTCATCGGGCCGGAGGCGGCCGGATTGCTCGGCTCGCTGCTGCTCGCCGAGCTGTGGCAGGCGCTCCAGGGCCGCGGCGCCATTCCCGCCGAGCACCGCCACCCGGTCATGGTCTACGTCGACGAGGTGCAGGACTACCTGCACCTACCGACTGACCTGGGCGAGGCACTAGCGCAGGCCCGCGGCTACGGCGCCGGCTTCACGCTGGCCCACCAGTTCCTCGGTCAGCTCCCGCGGGAGATGCGCGCTGCGGTGCTGGCCAACGCCCGCTCCCGCGTGGCCTTCCAACTGTCGCCGGAGGATGCCACCGCGCTCAGTAAGGGCCACCCCGAGCTGACGCCGGCCGACCTGACAGCGCTCGGGCCGTACCAGGTCTATGCCAGCCTGCTCAGCGGCGGACGGGCCAGCGCCTACGCCCTCGGTCAGTCGCTGCCGCTGGGCCCAGCGCTCAGTGACCCTGCAGAGCTGCGCGCTCGTAGCCGTGAGCGCTTTGGCCAACCACTGGCAGCTGTGGACGCCGACTTCGCCGCCCTGGCCGCTGCCGATGAGGCGCCACTCGGCGCTACCGGTCGGCGCCGGAGGCAGCCATGACCTCGCCGATGCCTGTCCGGGGCTCCGCCAGCGTGCCGCTGACCGCAGGCCCGGCCTGGTCCGCTCGCCCGTCCGATCGCGTGCTGTTGCCCGCGGACGTCTTGCCTGATCAGGACGCCATGAGCGTCACCAGCGCGCCCGAAAGTATGGCTCTCCCGGCCTTGGCTGCGGCCTCTCCAGAACGCCCGGCGCGGCCTGCCGCCCGCCGTGTCAGTGGTCAGACACTAGAGCGGCTTAAGGCCGCGCTCAGCGAGCGTGACCAGGCCATCCTGGCTGACCTCCACCGCTTCTCGTTCTTGACCACGGCGCAGCTGCACGTTCTGCACTTCAGCGGTCACACCTCCGACAGCGGCGCCGCCCGCATCTGCCGCCGCGTCCTGGCCCGGCTGCGCGCCCACCGCCTCATCGAGCCGCTTCAGCGGCGCATTGGCGGCGTCCGGGCCGGCTCAGCGTCCTTCGTCTGGCGCCTCGGCCCCGTCGGTGATCGCCTGCTGGCCGCGGCGACTGCCGAGCACGACCGGCCACGGCTCCGCCGTAAGGAGCCGTCACTGCGCCATCTTGAGCACTGCCTGGCGGTGGCGGACTGCGCGCTGCGCCTCATCACGGCCGCCCGCCAAGGACGCCTGGAGCTCCTGCGGCTGGAGACCGAGCCCGCCTGCTGGCGGCCCTACCTTGGCGCCGGTGGCAGCGCCGAAATCCTCAAGCCGGATCTGTCTGCCGTCACGGCCACGGGTGACTTCGAGGACCACTGGTTCATCGAGGTCGACCGCGGCACCGAGAGCCTGCCGACGCTGCTCAAGAAGTGCGTCCAGTACGAGCGCTACCGCCGGACTGGCCGCGCCCAAGCCGAAGCCGGCGTCTTCCCCCTGGTCGTCTTCGTCCTGCCGGATCACGCCCGCCAGCAGCGGCTGGCTGCGGCCCTGCGGAGTGCTCGCGGCCTCGACGCTGGCCTCTACCGCCTGATCATGGCCGAGAGCTTCGCTGATCTAGTGGCGCGGGGTGCGGCATGAGGCGGCTCACTAACCGGCTGCTCGTCGGCGACGCGCTCACTGAGCTGCGGCGGCTGCCGGCGGCCAGCGCCGACATGATCTTGACCAGTCCGCCATACTTCCGGCTGCGTGACTACGGCGTCGCTGGCCAACTCGGCCTGGAGGCGACGGTCGAAGACTGGGTGCGCAACCTGCATGCCGTAGCCGGTGAGCTGGCCCGCGTCCTGACGCCCACCGGCACCCTCTGGCTCAACCTCGGTGACAGCTACGCCACCCACCCCGCGCAGGGCGCGGCGCGCAAGAGCCTGCTGCTCGGACCGGAGCGCCTGGCGCTGCAGCTCCTGGCTGACGGCTGGCTGCTCCGAAACAAGATCGTCTGGCAGAAGAGCAACCCGATGCCTACCTCCGTCCGCGATCGGCTGGCCTGCACCTGGGAGAGCATCTACATCTTCGCCCGACAGCCGCGCTACTACTTCAACCTCGACGCCATCCGCGAGCCGCACCGCAGCCGCTCGCCGGCCCGCCCAGCGGAGCACGTGGCTAGACCGGACGCTGCGGAGCCCTGGCGCGGCCCCAATGCGGGCAGCGGCCGCGGCCTGGCCCGCTTACGTGCGGCGGGACGGCCGGGACACCCACTCGGAAAGAACCCAGGTGACGTCTGGCGCCTCGCCTCTAGCAGCTACCGCGGGGACCACCGCGCCACCTTCCCAATGGCCCTGGCTGAGCAGGCCATTCGCGCCGGCTGTCCGGAGCGCTGCTGCAGCACCTGCGGTCGTCCCTGGCAGCGGCGACTCCTGCGGGCCCTCGGCGCCGTGGCCACCCGCGGCACCCTGACGCCGACCTGCGCCTGTCCAGCGGCCACGGACCGACCCGGCCTGGTGCTTGATCCCTTCTTCGGTGCCGGGTCAACAGCGCTGGCAGCTGAGCAGCTCGGCCGCGACTGGCTCGGCATCGAGCTCAGCGCGGCCTTCGCGGCGGAAGCCCGCCAGCGCCTTGAGCGCGCGAGGGGAGGTGCGCAGATGGCGGCCTGAGCCCGGCTACCGCGCCTCGTCGGTGTCATGCGGCCGCTGACTGCGATCCACACCAGGTGGCTCGTCGGCCGCACCCACACCGAGGAGGTGCCCATGTCCCTCGTGGACAACGGCTCGAGTCGCGGCGGCGTCAAGACGCTCGCCATCCGGCTGGAGCCCGACGTGCACGCCCAGCTGAGCCTCATCGCCCAGCTGCGCGGCAACACGATCACCGATGAGATCCGGACGGCGCTCGAGACGCACCTGGCAACCGCCAGGACTGCTCCCGAGCTGGCTGCCCAGGCCGACGCCGCGCTCGCCGACATCGAGCGCGAAGCTGCCGCTCGCCGCGACGCCATCGCCACCCTGTTCGGCTCCGCCGCCGCTACGACGGCCTCGTCCACCGACGAGGTCAGCGCGGCCCGCGGCCGAAGGGGAGGCAAGCAGAGCAGCGACTCATCGGTCGACTAGCGACCGCCCACTCCGGCAGTCGCCGTCCGCACCACCCCGGTGCGTCCTGGTAGGGCTCGAGCGGTCACTGACGACATCCCGTCGCCACACCGCTCGCCCTACCAGCTTCACCCTAAGAATGACGCCAGAAGGAGAGAGCAGGCTTTCCTGCGGTTTCAGTGATCATCAATGGACCGTTGAATTGTCGCAACAAAGGGCGGATAATGAGGGGGTAAACGAGGAGGACCCATGAACAATGCCGATCTGCCGCCATTTGCGCTGCTGCTGCGCCAGGCGCGAATCGAGGCTCGCCTAGCAGCCCGGGAGGTGGCGCGCCGCGCCGGTGTCGATGTCGGCACGGTGACCCGCATCGAGCTCGGACGCGTTCCCCATCCTCGTCCCGCAGTCCTGACGGCGATCGGTGAGGTACTCGGCGTGTCAGCTTCGGATCTGTTCGCGGCTGCCGACTGGCTTCCGCCTGCAGAGCTGCCGACCCTCCGTCCGTACCTGCGCGCCAAGTACGGCGATCTGCCTGACGCGGCGGTGGCAGAAGTGGAGGCCCTGGTGCAGCGCTACAGCCAACAATTCGGTCGCGGACCAGTCAATGGAGAAGATGAGCGGTAGTTGAGAGAGTTAACAAGAAAGGGGGTGTGCTATGCATGACAAGAATGAAGAAGAATTGGCGGGCGCCAGCGTGCTGGCCGCGCTGCGCCGACTCATACCGGAGCGGCAGGTCCATTACGCCGAGGCGCTTCAGGTAGCCGAGCTCCAAGCCGCCCGGCTGCGCCGCCTGACGGACGTCGGTGATGAGCCGGTGACCTGTGCGGTCATCGCCGGACTGCCGCGATTCGAGGTAGTCCAGCGGCGGCTGCCGACTTCCGGCATGAGCTACTGGAACGGCCGGGTTTGGGTCATCTGCCTCAACGGTGGTGAGCCGCTGACGCGGCAACGTTTCACGCTGCTGCACGAGTTCAAGCACATCATCGATCATGGCCGGGCCGAGCGCCTGTACGCCCCGACGCCGCAGCAGTCCGCTGAGGCGCTGACCGAGCGGGCCTGCGACTACTTCGCCGGCTGTGTACTGATGCCCAAGGCACTCATGAAGCGGGCGTGGGGCGACGGCCTACAGCGTCCGTCCCTGCTGGCAGCCCACTTCGACGTCTCGCCGCGAGCGGCCGCCGTGCGGCTGGCGCAGCTGGGCCTGACCGAGCCGGTAGCTCGCTGCGTCGCCCGCTACCGCGCGCACCGCCGCAACTGGCGGCCGTCGCACGACCATTTCTCGCCAGCTCGCCGCCCCGTGTTCACGCCGACGGAGGTACCAGCATGAGTCAGGACAGCCAAGCCGTCGCGGTGTCCTACCTCCGCGTCAGTACCAAGGAGCAGGCTGAACGCGACGGCGACCCAGAGGGCTACTCCATCCCGGCGCAGCGCGAGGCCAATCGGCGGAAGGCCGCTGAGCTGGGCGCCGTCGTCGTCGCTGAGTTCATCGACCGCGGCGAGTCAGCCCGCTCGGCGGATCGGCCTGAGCTGCAGCGGATGCTGACCTACATCCGCAGTCACCCGGAGACCAGCTACGTCGTCGTCCATAAAATCGACCGGCTGGCTCGCAACCGTGTCGACGACGTCACAATCAACTTGGCGCTGCAGCAAGCCGGGGTCCAGCTGGTCTCGGCCACCGAGCGGATCGACGAGACGCCCTCCGGCATGTTGCTGCACGGCATCATGTCGACCATCGCCGAGTTCTACTCGCGCAACCTCGCCAACGAGGTGGTCAAGGGGATGGCCCAGAAGGCCAAGACCGGCGGCACGCCCGGCAAGGCGCCGCTCGGCTACCGCAACGTCGGTCGCTTCAACGAAGACGGCCGGGAGGTGCGCACCGTCGAGCTCGACCCGGTGCGGGCGCCGCTGGTGGCCTGGGCTTTCACGGCCTACGCCGACGGCAGTTGGACGGTCAGGCGGCTGCTGGCTGAGTTGACGGCCCGGGGGCTGACCACCCCGGCCAATGTCCGCCGGCCGGCGCGGCCGCCGAGCCTGAGCAACATCCAGGCCATGCTGACTAACCCGTACTACAAGGGGGTCGTTGTCTGGCGCGGCGCCCAGTACCCCGGTCGCCATACACCGCTCGTCGATGAGGTGACCTGGCAGCGCGTGCAGGTCCTGCTGTCGGCCCATGCCCAAGGTGAGAAGGAGCGCGAGCACCACCACTACCTGAAGTCCACCGTGTACTGCGGCGACTGCGGGAGCCGCCTCATCGTCTCCTACTCCAAGAATCGCAGTGGCGCCATCTATCCGTACTTCATGTGTGTCGGTCGCCATCAAAAGCGCACCACCTGTCAGCGGCGGGCGATGCTCATTCCGCTCGTCGAGCAGCTGGTCGAGGAGTACTACGCGCAGGTGCAGCTGCCCGCCGCGCTGCGCACGGCGATCGAGGCGACTCTGCGGCAAGAGCTGGCCGACGCCAGTCGAGAGGTGGCGGCGGAGCGGCAAGCGCTGCAGCTCCAACAAGAGCGGCTGGCGGGCGAACGTACAAAGCTGCTGCAGGCACATTACGCGGGTGCCATTCCGCTCGACCTACTCAAAGTGGAACAGGACCGCATTGCCGAGCAGCTCGCTGCCGTCGAATCGCGGCTGGCGACTGTCAATGGCGACTTGGCGACGGTAGAGCGTAACCTGTCGGCGGCGCTCGATCTGTTGGTCGACTGTCAGTGCGCCTACCTTTCGGCTGGCCCCAAGGTGCGCCGCCTCTTCAATCAAGCGCTCTTCGAGAAGCTGTACATCGATGAGGACGGCGTCCACGCCGAGCTAGCAGAGCCCTTCCAATCGCTGCTCGGTCCGGCCGTGGCTGCCCTGCGGCATGATCCGGGGGTAGGGGAGTTGGCCGGTCAGGTGATTAAAAGCCGTGCCCAAGCGGTTGGTCGGACACATCGTCCGGCCGTCCGTCAGGGCGCGGTCTACGACGCTGAACCCAGCGCCGTTGGTTTGAAAGTCACGTATGTGGTGCCCCCGGCAGGATTCGAACCTGCGACACACGGTTTAGGAAACCGATGCTCTATCCCCTGAGCTACGAGGGCTCGACGGCGCGCTGGGCCCGCCGCCGGACGCTGGGAGTCTAGCGGGCACCCCCGCCGGGCCGCCGCGACGCCGCCCGCCGGTCCGGCCACGCCGGGTTACCGTACCCGGCGTGAAGCGTCGTCTCCTCGCCGCGGCAGCCGCGCTGGCCGCCCTCGCCCCCGCAGCGGTGGCGGCCCCCGCCTCGGCCGCCGGCGCCACGGTGTCCGGGCTGCGGGCCGACCCCACGTGCGTCTCCGGGGTGCCCAGCGCCTACGTGTGGTTCGACCACGCCGGCGCCGGCGAGGGCACCCGCTTCGTCGTCCAGCGGGGTGGTGCGGTCGTCGGGGAGGTCACCCGCAGCGGCTCCGGCCGCGCCGGGGTGCAGCTGGCGTCCCTGCCCGCGGGGCAGCACACCCTCACGGTGCGCGCGGAGGCCGGGGCGAGCGCCGACGTCGGCGTCCGCGTCGGCACCTGCGACGGCTGGCGCGACGCCGCCGACTACAACGCCACCTCCAACCTGCCCGTCGGCACCGTGGACGCGTCCGCGTCCTTCCCCGTGCCGGGGGCTGCGGTCTGGTTCGGCGGGACCGGGGCGCTCTTCGGCACCGGCGGCGGCGCGCACGCCGTCGGCGGGGCGATCTTCGACCGCTACTGGACGCTCGACGCCACCGAGGGCCCGCTCGGCCTGCCCACCAGCAGCGAGTTCGGTCTGCCCGCCCCCCGCTACGGCTTCTACACGAGCTTCCAGCGCGGCACGATCTACTGGTCCCCGGCCACCGGGGCCAACGCCGTCCTCGGGGACATCGCCCGCCGCTACGCCGCCCTCGGCCACGAGAGCTCACCGCTGCGGCTGCCCGTCACCAGCGAGGTGCCCACCCCCGTGCGGCGGGGGGCCTACAACCACTTCCAGGGCGGCTCCATCTACTGGTCGCCGACCACCGGCGCCCACGAGGTGCGCGGGGCCATCCGCGCCGAGTGGGCCCGGCTGGGCTGGGAGAACTCCTGGCTGGGCTTCCCGCAGTCCGGGGAGTACCAGTCCGGCGCCTACCGCCGCGGCGACTTCGAGGGCGGCTACGTCGTCTGGACGGCGCAGCAGGGGGCCGTCGCGCACCGCTGGTGAGCCGCCGGCCGCTCCCGCCGGGCGGGATTGCGCCGCGGCCGGGCGGTGTTCTTACACTCAAGCCGCACACACCAGAGGTCGATGACGTCGTCGGGTAGCGCTCCGTCGACGTCGGCGCAGCGGTGCCCTCCGGCGTTGTCGCAGAGAAGGCACCGAGGTCATGTCCGTCACCACCGCCACTCCCCGCGCCGCCGCACGCGCCGGCGCCCCCTCCACCCGCCGCGCCGACCGGCGGCAGAACGCCGCCAGCGCGGCCCTGACCGCCGCGCTGGGCGACTCCGGCTGCATCGTGGTCTCCGCCACGGTCGTCCCCGTCGCCGACGCCACGGGCAACGCCGTCGCCACCGCCTGCGAGGTCGACTTCTACGACGCCCGCTCGCTCTGGCGCGCCCTGGACGTGATGACGTCCGCCGCCCGCGCCACCGGCGAACCGCAGCTCGCCGCCCGCGCCGGCCAGCGCGGCGAGGGCGCCTGGCGGGTCACCGCCGGCCCGCAGACCTGGTACGGCGAGGACGGCGACCCCGCCCAGGCCGCCGCCCGCTCCCACACCGCCTGGCGCCTCACCGTCCCCGGCGACGACCTCGTCGCCGTCGCCGCCGCGCTGCTGGCCTGACCGCCCGGCCGTCCGCCCCGCACCCCGGTGACCACGGGGGTGCGGGCGGACGGCTCAGACCTCGATCTCCGCGAGCACCCGCGGCACCTGCGCGGGCAGCTCCCGCGCCAGGAAACCCAGCCTGCCCACCGACGAGGCCAGCCGCTCCCCGGCGCGCCCGTGCAGCGCCGAGGCCCACACCGCCGCCTGCTCCGGCGCCGCACCCCGCGCGCACAACCCCGCCACCAGGCCCGCGAGCACGTCGCCGGAGCCGGAGACGCCCAGCCCCGCGCCGCCGGAGGCGTCCAGCCACAGCCGCCCGTCGGGCGCGGCGACCCACGACTCGCCCCCGCCGGCGGCCACCGTCGCGCCCGTGCGCCGG
>NZ_BAABIL010000118.1:0-13129 GCF_039542765.1 Kineococcus glutinatus | reverse complement strand
GTCCGTCGTGGCGCTGGCCGACCTCGTCGCCGACGGCCTGCTCGCCGGGGTGCACCTGGAGGGGCCGTGGCTGAACCCGCTGCGCCGCGGCGCGCACGATCCCGCCCTGCTGCGCGACCCCGAGCCCGGCGACGTCGACGCGCTGCTCGGCGCCCGCCCCGGTGCCGTCGCGGTCGTCACCCTCGCCCCGGAGCTCACCGGCGGCCTGGACGCGGTGCGGCGGATCACCGGCGCCGGGGCGGTGGCCGCCTTCGGGCACTCCGACGCCGACGCCGCCTGCACCGCCCGCGCCGTCGACGCCGGGGTCCGGCTGGCCACCCACCTGTTCAACGCCATGCCGCCGCTGCACCACCGCGCCCCCGGCCCCGTGCCCGTGCTGCTGGGGGACCCGCGGGTCGCGGTGGAGCTGATCGCCGACGGCGTACACCTGCACCCGGTGACCCTCGCGCACGCCGCCGGCGCGGCCGGGCCCGGGCGCACCGTGCTCGTCACCGACGCCATGGCCGCCGCGGGGGTGGGCGACGGCCGCTACCGGCTCGGCAGGCTCGACGTGGAGGTCCGCGACGGGCGCGCCGTGCTCGCCGGGCCCGGCCCGGGTGCCGGTGCCATCGCCGGCAGCACCGCCACCACCGGGGCGCTGCTGCGGCACGCCGTCCACGGGGCGGGGCTCGACCTCGCCACCGCGCTGGCGGCGCTCACCGCCGCACCGGCCGCCGTGCTGGGCCGGCACGACATCGGGCACCTGGAGCCCGGGGCGCAGGCCGACGTCGTCGTGCTCGACGCCGGGCTGCGGGTGCGGGACGTGGTGGCACGGGGGGAGCGGGTGGCGCCCGTGGCGGCGGGCTGACGGCGGCGGTCGGGTCCGCGGCGGCGCGCGGGGTCTTGTATGCTCGACGCCGTGCCGTCCGCGGCACGTGCCGCCTTAGCTCAGTCGGCCAGAGCGACGCACTCGTAATGCGTAGGTCCGGGGTTCGATTCCCCGAGGCGGCTCAGCACAGCCCCGCAGGTCACCGGCCTGCGGGGCTTTGTGCTGTGGTGGCCGGGGACAGCCAGCCTGCGGGCTATGTGCGACACGCCGCTGGATGGGGACCCTGGCGCGGCGTGTCGAGCAGTGGGTGCAGGGAGAGTGTCCGCAACCGGCTGCGTGGAGGTGCCGCAGTGACCACCACGACCGCCCTGCCGACCGCCATCCGCGCCGACGTCGAGACGCTGTGGGACTACCACGACATGCACCACCCGGCCATGACCACCGACATCGGCATCGGCCTGGGCAGCCACGACCTCGGCGTGGCCACCTGCGCAGCGCAGCTCCTCGCCGCCGGCCGCTTCCCGTGCATCGTCCTCACCGGCGCCAACGCGCCTTCGACCATCGAGCGCTTCCCCCGCGGAGAGGCCGTGCACTACCGCGAGCACGCCCTGTCCCTCGGCGTGCCCGACACAGCGATCCTCGTCGAGCCCCGGGCCCGCAACACCGGGGAGAACATCACCCTCACCCGCGAGCTGCTGGCCGAGCGGGGCATCGAGGTGGCGTCGGTGACGCTGATGTCGCGGCCGTACCAGCAGCGCCGCGCCTACGCGACGTGCCGCAAGCTCTGGCCCGAGGTCGACGTCTGGTGCGCCTCCCTGCCCCTGGCGCTGGACGAGTACGTCGCCAGCATCGGCGATGCCGACCGCGTGGTGAACATGCTCGTCGGCGATCCCCAGCGCATCGACGTCTACGCCGCTAAAGGCTTCGCCATCCCCCAGGACATTCCCGGTAAGGTCCGCGTCGCCTTCCAGCGCCTCGTAGACGCCGGGTATACCACCCGACTTGTCTGACGAGCCTGGCTCAGGACTCCCGGTCCAGCGCCCGCAACCCCGCCTCCACCACGTCCAACGGCGTGATCATACCGACAAGGCAGCCGTCTTCGCTGAGCTAGACGACCTTCCTCTTCTTCGCCGATTGCACGGACTGCGCCATCACCACGCTCGACGATGATGAATCCGTGGGTCGGCTCATCACTTAACTCACGCTACCACTGTAGTGCCAACCCCAGAGGGCGAGCCTGCGCATAAGTGTCCCGAGGAACGTTTGATCGACTATGCGTGTTTCCTCTCTATAGACGACCTTCGATGCTATGGCACTGTTAGCGCCGCCATGAGTTGGCCGACTCCATGCTGACAATTCTGCCATCACGCAGCGGTACACATATTTATGAGCAACCTTCGCCGCACAGGCATGCTGGCCTTACCTCAGTGCATCGCTCGTTGTGCCACGACATGTTGGAGCCTGCGATGCCTTAGTGTTCAGCTGTAGTGCTGATTCGGCTGTGGTTCTCCCGAGGGGCTTGAATCACATGTTTCACTATTGGGCGACCGCAGCATGAGTGCACTTGCAGGCGTGTCGCGCGAAAATTTGAAGAAGTACCCGGCAAACTCTTGAGGCCGCGAGATTGTCAACTTGTATACGCCGTCACCCATCGACTCGATGCTCACTAACTTCGCGTCACGTAGGGCGCTTGGCCCTACAGGAGAAGTGAATATGCGGCTTGGCTCAGTCCGCTGTGCCTCCATAATTGCATGGGCAATGCGTTCAGCGGCTACGTTGAGCAGTACCTCAAGGCTTCCTCTAGAATCCAGCTCATACGCAGACCAAAGCGTGACGTCGTCAATGAGGTTTTGTCAGTAGCTGCCGACCGCTACTGACAAAGGCTCACTGTGCCCGTGACGCGTGGTCCCGGACGAGGTGCGCGCGCGGGCCGGCGCGGACGAGGCGGCGTCCGGGTCGTTCGCGACCGCCACGCGCCTCCTGGCGCCTGCGACGCCCTGACCGTGGGCTGACCCGTGGCCGGTCCTGGTGGTCCCGGGCACGACGCCGTCAGCGAGACTGAGAGCACTGCCCGCTCTTCCGACCTGGAGCTTCCCATGCCGCACGCGACCGTCCGCTGGTTTGACGCTGAACGGGGGTTCGGCTTCCTCGCGCCCGAGGACGGCTCACCGGACGTGTTCGTGCACGCCTCCGCGATCGTCGAGGACGGAGGGCCGAAGGTGCTCCGCGAGGGCCAGGCCGTCGAGTTCGAGGCCGGCGAGAACGACCGCGGTCCCCAGGCGCTGCGCGTCCGCGTCACCTCCGAGGCGACCGCCGGCGGCGCCGTGGGCCTGCTCGGCACGGTCAACTGGTACGAGCCGACCAAGGGGTACGGGTTCGCCTCGCCGGACGGCGGAGGCCCCGACATCTTCGTGCACAGCTCTGCCATCGTCACGGGCGGCGTGGTCACCGAGGGGCACCGGGTGGCCTTCGTCGTCGTCGAAGGCGAGCGCGGCCCGCAGGCGGCGCACGTGGTCCCGCTGGGGCCGGGGGCCGGCCTGCCCGTCGGGGCCGGCGGTGCCGACGGGGCGGACGGCACCGTCTCCTGGTACGACGAGGACAAGGGCTTCGGCTTCATCGCCCCCGACTCCGGCGCCGGGGACGTCTTCGTCCACGCCCGATCCCTGGCCGAGGGGCTCACCTGGTTGACCGAGGGCGACCGTGTGGCGTACGCGGTGGTCAGCGGCGACAAGGGCCCGCAGGCCCGCGACGTGCAGCTCGTCCGAGGGGCCGAGCCCGCACCGCCACCGCGACAGCCGGCACCGGCCGGGCCGGCACGCACCGGGAGGAGGGAGCCGGGGTCACGGGGCGTGCCTGCACGCGCCGGTGAGGGCGTCGTTGCACGTTACGACGGCGACCGCGGGTTCGGGTTCATCACCCCGGACGCCGGAGGTGACGACCTGTTCGTCCACGTGTCCGTGGTCGCAGGGTCGGAATCGCTGCAGCGGGGCGACCGAGTCCGGTACACAGTGCGTCAGAGCGACCGGGGCCCTCAAGCCGATCGCGTGGAGCGCCTCTGAGGCTTCCTACATCACTCGCGAGGAACTGCGCCCTGGTCATGGTGACAAGGTCGTCGCGCACGCTGGGCGCGTTAGCGCCGCGCGGTCCTGTCGGACCGGCCCGCCATGGTGCGCACTGTGTTCGACGCCGCGCTGCTCACCGCTCACCGGCTGACCAACTCGCTCGGCGGTCGGGTGTCAGCGGAATGGACGGACGCCCCGGAGTCCGGCGAGGTCGTCGTGCGGCTGGTCTGGTCGGACTCGGGTCTGGTGGAGGTTTACGGCTTCGCTGACGCATGGACGACGAACGCCGTGCGCGTTGACGTGTAGGGCCTCGCGAGGGGCGAGTGGTTCCCGGCGCACGAGGTGCGGAGGGCGTGACAGAGCCTCGTCCCGCGGGATCGGCCGACGCGGAGGCCTACTCAGGTGCCCGGGTGGGACCGGGCCAGCTCCACCTGTCGGGCGCGCGCCTGCTTGAGCACACTGGGCCTTTGTCAGTAGCGACAGGTCGCTACTGACAAAGGCTCACTGCACGCTCGCTTACTCAACAGTCGTGCCCGATCGCTCCAGTCGCAGGATGCGCCCATCGAGAAGGCCGACGGCGAGTCGGCCGTCGCCAGAGGCACTGACGGAAAGCGGAATCACGGGCGGGTCTGCTGCATGATCAGGTGACACCGACGCTGGCTTGCCCATCAGGCAGCCTGGGAGGATGTCGCTGTGCCCAAGCCCTACCCCCGCGAGTACCGCGACGACGTCGTGCGCGTCGCCCGGGACCGTGAGCCCGGCGTGACGCTGGAGCAGATCGCCGCCGACTTCGGTATTCACGTGATGACGCTGTCGAAGTGGATGCGTCAGGCCGACGTCGATGAGGGCGCCAAGCCCGGCGTCAGCACGAGTGAGAGTACTGAGCTGCGCCAGGCCCGTGCTCGCATCAGGCTCTTGGAGCAGGAGAACGAAGTGCTGCGCCGGGCGGCTGCCTACCTCTCCCAGGCGAACCTGCCGGGAAAAGGATCTTCCCGCTCGTGAGGGAGCTGGCCGCCGAGGGCATTGCGGTGGCCATCACGTGCCGGGTGCTGAAGATCGCTCGACAGCACTACTACCGCTGGCTGGCCCAGCCCGTCACCCCGGCTGAGCTGGAGGAGGCCTACCGCGCCGACGCCCTGCATGACGCTCACCGGGAGGACCCGGGAGTTCGGCTACCGCTACCTGCACGAGGAGGCCGCTGAGGCCGGGCAGGTGATGGCGGCGCGGACGGCGTGGCGGATCTGCGCGGACAACGGCTGGTGGAGCGCGTTCGCCAAGCAGCGCAGCAAGAGCGGTAAGCGACCCGGACCGCCCGTCCATGACGACCTCGTTGAGCGGAACTTCACCGCTGAGCAGCCGAACCGGCTCTGGCTGACCGACATTACCGAGCACACAACGGGCGAAGGCAAGCTCTACCTCTGCGCCATCAAGGACGCGTTCTCCCGCCGGGTCGTGGGCTACTCCATCGACTCCCGGATGAAGTCACGCCTGGCGGTCACCGCGCTGTCGAACGCCGTCGCCCGCCGTCGCGCCGAGGGCCTGGACGTGGCCGGCTGCGTGGTCCACAGCGACCGCGGCTCGCAATTTCGATCAAGGAAATACGTCCACGCCCTCGGCCGCTACCGGCTCACCGGGTCGATGGGCCGCGTCGGCGCCGCGGGCGACAACGCAGCCATGGAGAGCTTCTTCGCGCTACTGCAGAACAACGTCCTGGACCGCCAGTCGTGGACCACCCGCGAGGAGCTACGCATCGCGATCGTCACCTGGACCGAGCGGACCTACCACCGGCGCCGCCGACAGGCGGGCCTGGGGCGATTGACCCCTATCGAGTACGAGACCATCATGACGCCACCGGCCAGTCAGGCCGCGTGATCTGATCTGTCACCTGATCATGCAGCAGACCCAAGCTGCTTCGGGCGGTCATGATTCGCATCAACTGCACATGCCGCGAATGGCAAGCGGTCATACTGGCATGAGGTGCGTTCTTGATCTGCAGGGCACGCCCTCCCGGGCGAACCAATGGCGTGCCCCCTAGGGGCCCCGGTGCCGCCGTGCCTGTCCCCAGCAGCCCCCATCAACCGACTGCCGGATAAGCACGACGGCACCGTCTGGACCGCCCTCCGCACCCGGGAACCGGCTCGTCATGCGTAGGTCCAAGGTTCGCCTCCCCGAGGCGGCTCCACCGACCCCGCAGGTCACCGACCTGCGGGGCTTCTCATGTGTTCGCTCGGTCCTCGTCGAGGCGCTGCAGGAGGTGCTCGACGGCCCGGCGGAGCTGGGGCAGATCGTGGGTCACGGTGCTGGCAACGATGGCGTGGGTCGTGTCGAAGTAGCGGTGGGCGAGGTGGTCGCGCAGTCGGGCGATCTCCCGCCACGGCAAGTGCGGCTCGTGGGTGAGCAGGTCCGCGGGAAGGTGCTTGACCGCCTCGCCGACCTCGATCAGGCGGATGCGGATCGCGTCGAAGATGAGCCCGTCGGAGACGTCGCCGCGGGCGGTGTGGCTGTCGATGGCGTCCAGTGCGGCGATGATGTCCAGCAGGCGTTGTTGTTCGCGTCGACTCACAGCGTCACCGCGTCGGCGTCGACGCTGGCGCGCACGTCCGGCTTGAGGCCGTCGGCCGGGACCACGTCGACCGAGACGCCGAGCAGGTCCTCCAGTTCCTGCCGCAGCCGGGCGAGCGTGAACAGGCCGGCGCCCTCGGGCAGGTCGAGCAGGACGTCGACGTCGCTGCCGGGCCGCTCGTCCCCGCGCGCGACGCTGCCGAAGATCCGCACGTTGCTCGCCCCCTGCGCCGCGGCGATCTTTTTGATGTGATGGCGGTGGCGCTGCACCCGGCGGCCCAGGCGGCCGGACAGGGGCGGGGAGTTCGGGGGAGCGGGGACCAGGTCGGCGTCCACGGCATGTCCGGTCGCGGCGATCAGGGCGAGCAGGACCGGCAGCGACGGCTGCCGCTGTCCCGACTCGTAGGCGCTGACGACGCTCTGGGCGACCCCGGCACGCCGACCGACCTCGGCCTGCGTCATGCCGGCGCGCTGGCGGGCATCGCACAGGAGAGCCGCTGCCGAGTCGATGACCGCCATGATCGCAATATAGCGGATCGTCGATACCGCTGCCCCGTGGAGCGAGGAGACCGCGGAAGGAGCCGGCGCCCCCGGTGCCACCGAGCCGGCGGACGGTCTCCCACGGGCTGACCGCGATGAGGTGGGCGCAGACGTCCGTCGTCATCGCCACGGTGGCGTACCCCATCCGAGCCGAGGATCGGGATGACTGCGCCGAGGGTCGTCATGAGCGCCACGGCGCGGCCGGAGCGAGGGGTGCGAGGTGCTGCCGCTGCACCGCTCATGAAGCGTTCGCGCAGCCGCTGCGGCCCGCGCGACGCCCCCGACCCGCACGGTGCGCCTGCCCCAGCCGGATGACCTCGTCGAGCTTGTCGCGCGTCGCGGTCAGCTCGTCCAGCTGGGCCTGCACCCGCGCGCGCTCGGTCAGCAGCCGCTGGTGCATCTCGTCGGTGAGGACGCCGTGCTCCATGCACGGCAGGATGCGCAGGACGGCCTTGCTGCCGAGCCCGGCGGCGTAGAGGTTCTGGATGAACCTGACCCGCTCGACCGCCTCGGGCGGGTAGCGGCGCTGCCCGCTGGCGCTGCGCTCGGCGACCAGCAGTCCCTGCTCCTCGTAGTAGCGCAGCGCCCGCACGCTGACGCCCGCCAGTGCGGCGACCTGACCGATGCGCACCCGTTCCTCCGACCGCTCGATCCGGACTTGCCCCTCACGTCGACGTGAGGTCTTAGCGTGCCGCACATGACCACCGCACTCATCACCGGGGCCAACCGCGGCCTCGGCCGCCACTTCGCCGCCGAACTGCTCGCACGGGGGGCGACGGTCTACGCCGGCGCCCGCGAGCCCGCGAGCATCGATCTGCCCGGTGCCCGGCCGATCGCCCTGGACGTCACCGACCCCGACGCCGTCGCCGCGGCCGCAGCCCTGGCCGGTGATGTCGACCTCCTGGTCAACAACGCCGGGATCTCCACCGGCGCGCAGCTGCTCGGCGACCTGGAGGGCGTGCGCGCCGAGATGGACGTCAACTTCTGGGGCACGCTGTCGATGGTCCGCGCCTTCGCCCCCGTCCTGGCGGCCAACGGTGGCGGGAAGGTCGTCAACGTCGCCTCCGCGCTGTCCTGGTTCGCCGCACCGGGCGCTGGTGCGTACGCGGTGTCCAAGGCCGCGAACTGGAACATGAGCAACGCCCTGCGCCTGGAGCTGGCCGGGCAGGGCACGCAGGTCACCTCCGTGCACCTGGGCCTGGCGGACACGGACATGGCCACAGCGATCCAGGGGCCGAAGACCGACCCGGCCGTGGTCGCCCGCCTGACGCTGGACGCCGTCGAGGCCGGTGACCTCGAGGTCGTCGTCGACGACTGGAGCGCGATGGTCAAGGCCTCGCTGGCCGAGGACCCGCGGACGTTCTACGACCGCTTCCTCACCCTCTGACGCCCGCACCACCGTCCTCCTCGATGAGGACCACGGTGTTGCCGTGCGGGTCGCCGACGGTGAACATCGGCGGCGCGTAGTCGGTGTGCAGGACGTCCTGGTGCGGCGCGGCCCCGGCGGCGGTCAGCGCCCGGTGTGCCCCCTCGGCGTCGCCGGTGCCGTAGCGCACGCCGATCGGCAACCCGCTGGCCTTCGTCAGCAGGGCGATGCCGATCGGGCAGCCGGGGGGCGCGACCTCCAGCCAGCGGGCGCCGGGCCAGACCTCGACGTCGGCGCGCACCTCGCACCCCAGGACGTCGCGGTAGAAGGCGAGCGCCTCGTCCTGGTCGGTGACCTCGACGGAGACGCTCGTGACACGGGTGACGATGCTCATACCGCTCAGACCCGGGGGAGCCCGCTGGTTCATCGGCCCGGTCGGGGGTTCCGGTGTCGACGCCCCGTGCTCAGCGGCGCGGGACGCCGTGGGGGGTGGGGGAGAAGTCCTGGGGAGCGACGTCGTTGCGCGTGGAGGTGATGAAGGCCCGCTCCTCGGTGCTCGCCCACTCGGCGATGAGCAGGGTCGCGTCGTCCTGCAGGACGCCGCCCTGGCTGTCGAGGACGTCGTGGCTGATGCGGCGCAGGGTCTCGGGCGCGTTCAGCCCCGCCGCCGCGGCCTTCTCGAGGTGCTCCACGAGGCGCTCCACCCCGAAGAACTCCCCGTCGCCGTCCCGGGCCTCGGTGATCCCGTCGGTGTAGAGGACGATCCAGTCCCCCGGCTGCAGCCACTCCTCGGCCTGGGCGACCTGCCCGTCACCCAGGCCGAGGAGGATGCGGTGCCCGCCCTCGAGCTCCTTGACGACCTTGCCGTCCCGCACCAGCAGGGGGGCGGGGTGCCCGGCGTTGAGGTAGCGCAACCGGCCGGTGGACAGCTCCAGCTCGGCGAGGACACCGGTGGCGAAACGCTCACCCCCGCCGTGGTCGGCGATCAGCTCGTCCACGGCGCGGATGCAGTCGTGCAGGCCGTGCCCGTTGCGGCGGCTGTTGCGGTACGCGGCGATCGCCAGGGCCGCCAGGATCGTGCCGTCCAGGTCGTGGCCGGTGGCGTCGAGGATGGCCAGGTGGGCGGTGTCGTCGACGACGCTGTAGTCGAAGGCGTCGGCGGCCACGTCGTAGGCCGGCTGCAGCAGGCAGGAGACGACCAGCCCCTCGCAGGCGAAGGACAGCGGCGGCAGGATCTCGTGCAGCAGCTCGGAGGCCACCGTGCGCGGGCGCTGGCGCCGTATCCCGTCCAGCGCGTCGCCGTAGGGGCTCTTGGCCGCGATCAGGTGTCCGGTGAGGTGGCTGAGCAGCCGGCCGCGCTCCTCGAAGAGGGGGTCGTCGAGGTCGGCGCCCTCGGGGACGAGGACCTCCAGGACGCCGAGGCGGTCCGCGCCGTCGAACATCGGCAGCCACACCCGGGACGCGCCGGTCGGGGAGACCACCGAGCGCATGCTGCGGAAGCAGCGCCCGGCCACGGTGGTGGCGATGGCCTGCGGCCGCCGCTCCGGGACACCCTCCGCAGGCGCGGGCAGCAGCAGGCGCTGCTCGTGGTCGACGAGGTAGACGACCGCCGTCCAGCCCAGCGTCCGGGCCGCGGCCAGGACCGCGTCGGGCAGCTGCCCGGTCGTGGCCAGGTGCGCGCGGTCCATCAGCGTGCGCACCATGACCAGCGTCCGCTCGGACTCGTCGGCCGTCATGACCCACCACGCTAACCGCGCCCGCGCGCACCGTCTCGACAGCTGCCGAGCGCGCGCAGGTCAGTCCGTGGTCAGCCCCGGTTCAGCTCCTGGGCGAGCATCACGATGATGCCGCTGGGTCCGCGCAGGTAGGTGAGCCTGTAGACGTCCTGGTAGGTGGCCACCCCCCGCAGCGGGTGGCAGCCGTGCCTGGCGGCGACCTCCAGTGCCTCGTCGATGTCGTCGACGGAGAAGGCGACGCGGTGCATGCCGATCTCGTTCGGCCGGGTGGGTTCCGTCTCGATCGGGTCGGGGGAGATGTGCTGGAAGAGCTCGAGGCGGCCGCCGCCGTCCGGGGTCTGCAGCATGGCGACGCGAGCGTGGTTGCCGTCGAGGCCGACGGCGGTGTCCGTCCACTCCCCGTTGACGGTGTCCCGGCCCAGCAGGGTCAGCCCGAGGTCGGTGAAGAAGGCGATGGCCGCGTCGAGGTCGCGGACGGCGATGCCGACGTTCTCGAGCCTGATGGGCACGCGGTGCACGCTACCGAGCCGTCGGACCTCGACCAAGGAGTTTGCCCACCCACCCCGCGGGCGCCGCCGCTACCGCAGGAGTTTCGCGGTCTGGCGGGACGCCTTGCGGATGCCGCCCCTCTCGTCCAGCCAGCCACCGGCGACGCCGACGACGGGCAGCTTGCCGACCGCGCGGGTGAGCAGGCTCCCGCGGGGGCGTTCGTCGAGCAGGCTCTGCACCTCGAAGAAGGCGCGAGCGAGCTGCCAGACGGTGCGGGCCGCCCGCTGGGCGCCGCGGCCGAGCGTCGCGGCGCGGCCGCCACCGCCCTGCTGCTCCCCGCCCTCGCCGTCGGCGTCGAGGCGGTGCTCGGTCTCCTCGGGCGCGGGGATCGCCGGGTCGGCGCGCTGCAGGTCGCGGTCGAACAGCACCTTCGCCAGCAGCGGCACCCAGTCCTCCGGTGCGGTGCGGCCGTGCTCGCGGGCGGTGGCGCAGACCGCCAGCCCGGCCGCGGAGGCACCCAGGGCGGCCTGCAGCGGCACCCGGTCGGCCAGGGCCCCGGCGAACCGCGGGGCGGCTGCGGCGAGCCCGGCGCTGATCCCGATCCGGGTCACCCACCAGTCGACGCGCTGGGAGACGGGCCGGCTGCGCCACGCCGGTGAGGCGGGGGTGACGTCGCCGAGGGCGCGGTCGCGCAGGGCGTCGAGGACGCGGGCGGGGAACGCGGCGGTGGGCGGCGGGTCGTCGTCGAGGTCCAGCCAGCGCTGGGGGTCGCCGAGGATGTGGTCCACCATCCCGGCGTAGAGGCCCAGGGCGCGGGCGATCTGCGCGTCGCTGACGGCGGGGCTCCTGCTCATGCCCGGTTCTCCTCCTGGTCGACGCACCACCCGACGCCGGTGCCCCCGATCGCGTGGGTGTCGGCGCACGAATGACACCACCCGGTGCGGGAACCGACCAGCCGAACCACCGCCGCGTCCGGGGGCGGCTACCGCACGACGCGGTAGCGCACGTGGGTGGCGTACGGCGAGCTGTGGACCTCCACCACCTCCAGGTCCACGTCCCGGTCGAACCCGTCGAACAGCCGCTTGCCCGCACCGAGCACCACGGGGGCCGTGGAGATGGCCAGCTCGTCGACCCTGCCCGCCGCGAGCGCCTGGCGGATGACGTCGGCGCCGCCGCCGACGGAGACGTCGCCGCCCCCGGCCGCCTCGGTCGCCCGCGCGAAGGCCTCGTCGAGGTCGGCGACGAACCGGAAACCCGTCTCGGCCGCCGGCTGGTCCGCCGTCCGGTGGGTGAGCACGAACAGGGGACCGGGGAAGGGGTTGGTCCCGCCCCACGCACCGGCCGCGTCGTACATGCCGCGGCCGACCACCCCGGCGGCGACCGTGGCGACGAGCCCGTCGTAGAACTCCCGGTCGGGTCCGTGCACCGCGAACCCGTGGCCGCCCTCGTAGGTCCACGGGCCGCCCATCACCCAGTGGTGCAGCCGTTCCCCTCCCCGGCCCAGGCCGCGCCCCGGCCCGTCGTCCGGGCCGGTGACGTAACCGTCCACCGAGGTGGTGATGGATGCGATGACCTTGCCCACGCTGCCTCCTCCGTCGATCCGCACGGGGACGGACCGCGCGGCAGCCCCCGACTCATCGCGGCCCGCGCCCTCGACCGCCGCGGCGCGCTGGTGCCCGCTACCCCGGGTGCGAGCCGCTGCCCCACAGCGGGTGGGCGCCGACCACGGCGACGATGACGGCGACGCCCGCGCCGAGGAGCAGGACCCCCGGCCACGCCGGCGCCCGCCGGGTGAGGAGCCGGCGCAGGAGCTGGACCACGCACAGCCCGCCGACGATCGCCGCCCAGACCAGCAGCGTCCAGCCGAGCAGCACCACGACGGTGAACACCGCCTCGGCGTTCTCGGTCGTGAACCCGATCGCGTCGGCGGCGCCCAGCGCGAGGGCGGCGGAACCGGCGAGGACCAGCGTGGTCACCGCTCCCGTCGTCAGCTCCTCGGACCGGGTCGCCGCCATGCGCCGAACCTAGCCGCGGGCCCCGGAGGCATCAACGGTCCTGGCCCTGGTGCGGCGCGCGGCTGCCACCGCCAGCAGCGCCAGGGCGGCGACGACCCAGCAGGCCAGGACCGTCAGCGGCCCGGAGGCGCCGGCGCCGTCGAAGTAGGCCGCCGAGCGCAGCAGCCGGCCGGTGGCGCCGGGCGGCAGGAGCTGGCCGAGCGCGCCCCAGCCGGCGGGCAGCAGCTCGGGGGCGGAGGCCAGCCCGGACAGCGGCATGCCCAGCAGCACCACGACCGCGGCCCCCAGTGCCAGGCCCGCCTCGCGGAACAGGGCGGCGAGCCCCAGCAGCGTCAGGCTGACGGCCGCCGACCCCAGCGCCACGACCCCGGCGACCTGCCACCCGTTGGTCGTGATCGCACCGAAGGGCTGGTGCAGCAGGGCGGAGACGGCGGCGCCGATGGCGGCCGCGGCGGCGACCGCGGTGCCCGCGGCGACCCACGGGCGGCGGCGGAAGACGCGGGCGAGCAGCACCGCCGGCAGCAGCCCGGCCAGGGTCAGCGGCAGGGCGG
>NZ_BAABIL010000117.1:0-14215 GCF_039542765.1 Kineococcus glutinatus | reverse complement strand
CGCCGACGGGCTGTCCGGTCTCTACACCGGCAACGACGCCCGGGCGCGCATCGTGCTGCGGGAGCTGCACCGTCGGGTCACCGACCTGGGCAGGATGCGGGCGCTGGGGTTCTGCGTCGGGGTGGACCACGCGCACTACATGGCGCGGTTCTTCACCGCAGTCGGGTTGGAGTCGGTCGCCGTCAGCGGCCACAGCAGCGCGGATGAACGGGCTGGCGTGCTGCGCCGGCTGCGGGCCGGCGAGTTGCGAGCGGTGTTCACCGCCGACCTCTACAACGAAGGGGTCGACATCCCCGAGGTGGACACCGTCCTGTTCCTGCGCCCCACGGAGTCGGCGACGATCTTCCTGCAGCAGCTCGGTCGCGGGCTGCGCACCGCGCCGGGCAAGGCGGTGCTGACGGCGCTGGACTTCGTCGGCCACCAGCACCAGGACTTCCGGTTCGACGTCCGCTTCCGCGCCCTCACCGGTGTCAGCCGCGGCGCGTTGCGGCGCGAGGTGAAGCACGGCTTCCCGTTCCTGCCCGCGGGCAGCTCCATCGTGCTCGACGAGGTGGTGCAGGAGCGGGTCGTCACCCACCTCGAGCGGCAGCTCAGCCCGCGGGCGAACGCCCTCGTCGGCGAGGTGCGCGCACAGCGCCCCGACGGCATCGCCGCGTTCCTGCGGGAGAACGGCATGTCGGTGCAGCAGTTGCTCGGACGGAACCGCTCCTGGACGGACCTGCGGCGCAAGGCCGGGCTGGAGCAGCGTCCCGCGGGCCCGCAGGAGAACGTGCTGCTCAAGCGGGTGCGGTCCGTGCTTCACGTCGACGACCGGCTGCGGCGCGACGCCTACCGGCGGGTGCTGAGCGGCGACGTCGATGTCGAGCAGCTTTCACCCGTGGAGAGGCAACTCGTCGGGATGCTCGCCGGTGCGCTGTGGCCGGCGGGCATGCCCGGCGACCTCCACGCGGCCGTGGACGTGCTGCGGGCGGAGCCGGCGGTGTGCGACGAGCTCGACCAGCTCGTCGAGCTGGCGTTCGACGACGCCCGGCACGCCACCTCGCCGCTGCTGGGTGACCTGGCCGGCCTCCCGTTGAGCGTGCACGCCCGCTACTCCCGCGACGAGATCGTCAGCGCCCTGGGTGTCACCACCGCGACGCGCCCACCCGTGCAGTTCCGCGAGGGCGTGGTGTGGGTGGAGAGGCTTCAGACGGACGCGCTGCTCATCACGCTCAAGAAGTCGGAGGCGGACTTCTCCCCCACCACGATGTACCGCGACTACCCGATCACTCGGGAGCTGTTCCACTGGGAGTCCCAGTCCCGCACCACCCTCGCGTCACCCACCGGGCAGCGCTACGTCAACCACCGCGGGCTCGGCACCCACGTCCTGCTGTTCGCCCGCCAGCACAAGGAGGGCGACATCGGTCCCGAGCCGTACCTGTTCCTCGGGCCGGCCGACCACGTCTCCCACCAGGGCGAGCGGCCCATCGCCATCACGTGGCGGCTGCACCGGCCGATGCCGATGGACTTTTTCACCGAGGCGGCGCTGGTGCAGGCGGGCTGACGCTCACCCCACGTACCCCAACCACAGCCCGTCCCGCGCCCGCGTCATCCCCACGTAGAGCTCCCGCCGCGCCACCTCAAGCCGCTCCCGCGACGCGACCTCCGACTCGCCCGCCACCGCGGCCTCCCCTCCGGCCCGCAGGCCGGGCAGGAAGACGTGCTTGAACTCCAGCCCCTTGGCGCGCTTGATCGTGCCCACCTTGATCCGCCCGCACGGCACGCCGGCGTAGTCCTCCAGCGGCAGCAGCGGGATGCCTGCGCGGCGCAGAGTTCCGGCGTAGCGGCCGGCGTCCTTGGTGGTCGTGGTGAGCAGCGCGCAGTCGCCGAGGGAGGCACCTCCGGCGGTGAGGTCCCGCACCGCCTGCACGAGCGCGGCGTCGAGGTGTGCGGCGTCGCGGGCGTCGACCCGGGTGGTGGACCCACCCGCGCGGGCGACCGCCATCCGCCGCGCTCCGGCCTCGAGGGCGTCGTCCAGGTCGCGGAAGGCGTCGGCGGAGACGACGTCCAGGGCTGCCTCCAGGACCCGGGATGCGTTGCGGTAGTTGGTCTCCAGCACGGTGGAGCGGCCGCGGATGTCGATACCGGCCTCGGCGAGGGTGAAGCCGCCGGGGTAGACGGCCTGCTGCCCGTCCCCGATGAGCAGCAGGCCGTCGGGGCCGTCGCCGCCGAGGGCGTGCAGCAGCTGGACCCCGGCGCGGCTGAGGTCCTGCACCTCGTCGACGACCACCGCGGCGTACGGCTCGGCGAGCGGTTCGCGCCGCAGTTCTGCCAGCGCGAGCAGCAGCAGGTCGGCGGCGTCGTGGACGCCGGCTTCGCGCAGAGCGACGTCGTAGGCGGTGTACAGCTGCCACACCGCCTCGCGCTGGGCGCGGTTGAGCGGGGTGGAGCGGCCGACGCGCTCGAGGGCGGCGTACTCCTCGAACTCGGTGAGGCCGCGGCCCTTGAGGACGTGCTGCACCTCCTCCCACCAGTAGCGCGGCGGCACCGGAACCTCCGCGAGCGCAGAGCCCCGTCCGACGCGCGCCCACATCCGCCAGAACCACGTCTCGGCAGCCCCGAGGTCGACGTGGTGCCGGACACCGCGGGCGTCGAGGAAGCGGCGAGCCCAAGCGTGCAGGCCGGTGAACTCCACCCGGTCGACGTGCTGCGGCGCGAGCCGGGCGAACGTGGCGGCGAGGACGGCGGGCAGGGTCCGGACGAACGAGACGCAGAGGATGCGGCCGGGCCGGGTGCTGGCGAGGTAGGCGGCGCGGTGCAGGCCGATGACGGTCTTGCCGGTGCCCGCCGGGCCGCGGACGCGGGCGGGGCCGTTGCGGGTCTGGCGGACGAGCTTGGCCTGCGCGGGGTGCAGGAAGGTCATCCAGTCCTCGATGGGCGCTACCAGGGCACCCTCCAGCAGCGACCGCTCGACGTCGGCGACGCTGAACAGCGCCTCGACCTCGGCGTCCTGCACGGCGGGGCGCAGCAGCGGCACCACCGGTGGCAAGGTGACCACGCTGACCGGGACCGGGCTGGCGTCGGCGTAGGGCGGAAAGTCCCGCTCCAGCACGGTGCGCACCGCGGCCACCTGTTCCGCGGTGAGGCGAGCGCCACGACGGTTGATCCACGGCACGAGCTCCTGCTCACCGAGAAGCACCGCGCGCCCGAGCTGCACGGGTGCCAGGGAGCGGCCGGCGAACACGAGGACCGGCACCGCCTCCAGCGGCGCCAGACCCACCTCACCGGCGGACTCCGCGGCGAGCTCGGCGATCCGCACCACCTTGTCGACGTCGTCACTCGCGTCCTCCTGGCCGCGGAACAGGCGACCGCCCTCGACGTGGGGCTCGGCCCACGCCTTGACGTCGATCGCGAGCACACCACCGGGACCGACGTGCAGGAGATCGACGTTGGCGTGCTTCGTGCCCGGCCAGCGGCGGTCCGCGAGCAGCGTCCACCCGAACGCGGACATCGCCGCCAGCAGCGCACCCACGCGCCGCTCCCCCGCGCTGCCGGCCTCGTGGCGGCGGACCTGCTCCCGCTCGCCGGCGAGGAGGCGGGCGTACTCCGCGGCGCGCACCCGGGCGCGGTGGGCGGCCTCCGACTGGGAGCGGCCGGCGACGAGCTCGGCGCTCACGGGACCTCCGGATAGCGGGTGGACGTGGCGCCACGCCAGGAGGGCGCTCCACGTCCAGCGTGGCGGGTGGTGCGGCGGCGGGGCACGGAGCGCGGAGCGGCATCACCCGCACGGCGGCCGCGGATCCGCCGGTCGGCGCACGGGTGGAGGTGCCGGACCGAGGGCAGGTGGAGCCGCCCACAAGCGCAGGACAGGGCCGCCCAGAAGCACAGCTCGCGGCCGTCCGGATCCGCAGAAGGCCAGGTCAAGGTGCTCACCGCACATCCCGATCACCTGACGTCTCGGGCGGGCCGCCGATGCGTTGAGCGACGGCACCACGTCGACTGCACCGCCGGAGGCGAGGATGGCCCCGTGCCCGTCCTCGACCCCCTCGACGTGGGCGCCCGGGTGGCCGAGCTGCTCGCCACCGGCCGGCGCGTCTCGACATACAAGCTCGCCACCCTCGACGCGCTCCTGCAGCACTGCCTGGAGCACCCCGCCGCACCGGACGCCGCGCTCACCGTGCCGCTGGAGGACCTCGCGGACCGGGTCATCGACCTCTACTGGCCGCAGGTGCGCCCGTTCTCCGCGGCTGGGGTGCTCCGGCAGAACGAGCAGCCCGGGCGCTCGATCCCCGACCGGGTGCTGGAGCTGCGCACGGCCGCGGAGGTGCAGGGGCTGAGGGCGCCGGCGCAGCTGCGGCTGGCGGAGCCGGCTCGGGTGGCGCGAGCCCGGCGGGACATCGCGAAGGTGCTGGCGCAGCAACCCCTCACGGCGCTGCACACTCCCGGCTCGGGCCGCGCCGCACCGACCGAAGCGTTCCTCTACGACGACTCCTGGCTGCACAAGAAGCTGACCACGGCCGATCTCGACGCCCACAGCTGGCGGATCGAGCTGCGCCCGGGCGTGGCACACGCGCTGGCCCGCGTCGCGGGGTTGCTGCAGCCGGTCCTGCAGCGATGGTGGATCGACGACATCGCCCGGCTGAACGCTGCCGCGGTGGACGCCCCGGACCTGCACGGGTTCCTCTTCGGTGCCGCGCGGGCGGCGGTGGCGACGCTCGCGCCCGGGTTGACCGACCTGCAGGCCGGGCGGTGCTTCTACTGCCGCGGTCGGCTGGGCGAGGACGTGCACGTGGACCACGTGCTGCCCTGGTCGCGGGTGGCCATCGACGGGTTGGCCAACCTCGTCGCGGTGGACGCGCGCTGCAACCTCGCGAAGTCCGCGACGCTGCCGGCGGTGGACCACGTCGAGGCGGTGCTGGCCCGGCCGGTGGCGGCGCTGGAGGACGTGGGCCGGGTGCAGCGCTGGCCGGTGGAACGACCCCGGGTGGTGGGGGCGGCGGTGGGGCTGTACCGCGGCAGCCCCACCGGTACGCCGCTGTGGCGCGCGCCCGGCGTGCACGACCTGCTGGACCACCGGCAGCTCGCCCGCCTGGCCGACCACCACGCGTAGGCGCACGGAACCCCGTGCCCTCCCGGCCCCCGTTCGGGTGGAGCGACCCCCGGCCTGCTCAAGACCCCGTGCCGCGCGTCCGAGCCAGCCAGCAGGGGCGGTCCCGTGGCCGGCTCCGACCCACGAGGAACAGCACGAGGAGCGAAGCGATGGCCACCGCGATCGGCATCCAGAACCAGGTCCGCAGGTACCTGCGCGAGATGGGCCTGATCTTCGACGACCGCGGCGACGGCTCGTTCACGGTGGGGATGGAGCACGCCAACATCTCGCTCACCGTCGTCGAGTTCGGCGACCACGGGCACGTGCTGCGCTTCTCCAGCTTCACGAACTGGGAGCTGCCCTACTCGACCCGGCTCGTGGAGTACGTGGCGGAGGCGGGTTACGTGATCGGCGGGGTGTCCCTGTGCCCCACCGACGAGGGCAGCTTCATGGTGGAGTACCACTACGCGATGCTCGCCAACGGGCTGTCGTTCACCGATGTCGTGTCCGCCTTCAACGTGTTCGCCGGCACGGCGCTCACCCTCGGCGACGAGATCCAGGGCCGGTTCGGCGGCGAGCTCTATTTCGAGCCGCGCGCGCTGCCCGCCGGGTCGTACTGACCCTCCGCGCGCACCGCTGCCGCCCGGCTCGTCGCACCGGGCCCGCTGTGGTGAGCTGTGTCCCGTGGGCACCATCCGCGTCGGCACGTCCGGCTGGACGTACGCGGAGTGGCGCGGCACCTTCTACCCGCCCGGCCTGCCTCGCGCCCGGGAGCTGGAGCACACCGCCGCGCACGTGGCGACGGTGGAGCTGAACGCCTCCTTCCACGCCCTGCAGCGCCCGACCAGCTACGCGTCGTGGGCGCGGCGCACCCCGCCGGGGTTCTGCTTCGCGGTGAAGGGCTGGCGGGAGGTCACCCACGACCGCCGGCTCGTCGCGGTGGAGGGCGCGCTGGCGGACTTCTTCGGCTCGGGGCTGCTGGCGCTGGGCGACAAGCTCGGCCCGGTGCTGTGGCAGCTGCCGCCGAGCCTGCGCTTCGACGCCGGCCGGCTGGCGGAGTTCTGCGCGCTGCTGCCGCGCACCACGGCCGCGGCCGCGGAGCTGGCCGCCGCGCGCTCGGGGGCGCGGGTGGAACCGGCCGCCGACCGCCCGCTGCGGCACGCCCTGGAGGTCCGGAACGCCGGCTTCGCGCGGCCTGAGCTGGTGCACCTGCTGCGCGAGCAGGGCATCGCGCTGGTCGCGTCGGACAGCCCGCGGCTGTGGCCGGCGCTGGCGGACCAGACCGCCGACTTCGCCTACGTGCGGCTGCACGGCGCGACCGAGCTGTACGCCAGCGGTTACGACGACGCCGCGCTCGACGCGTGGGCGGAGCGGGTGCGGTGCTGGGCGGCGGGCACCACCCCGCCCCGCGCGCCGCTGCTCGCGCCACCGGACGTCCCGACCCCGTCCGGTGGGCGCGACGTGTACGTGTACTTCGACAACACCAGGTCGGTGCGGGCGCCGTACGACGCGGCGGCGCTGGTGCAGCGGCTGGGGTGAGGAAACCCCGCCGGGCGCACGTCAGCGCAGCAGCACGACCAGCGAGACGAGCCCGAGGGCGACGATGCCCGCCCGCAGCGCCACCGACGGCAGCCGGCGGCCGACGGAGGACCCGAACCAGGCGCCGACGACGGAACCCCCCGCGACGAGGGCCGCCGCGGTCCAGTCGATGCGCCCGGGTGCCACGATGACGTACGCCGCGGCCGCGACCGAGTTCACCGCGAGCACCAGGACGTTCTTGACGGCGTTGAGCCGCTGCAGCGGCAGCCGCACCAGCAGGCCGAAGACGCCGACCTGCAGCACACCCTGGCTGGCGGCGAAGTACCCGCCGTAGGTCCCGGTGGCGTAGGCCCCGGCGAGCAGGCCCACGAGGCGCCGCGGGGTGAGGGCCTGCACGAGCGGGTCGTCGGCGCGCTCGTCGTCCACGACGCCCTGCCGGCGCGCGAGCCGGGAGCTGATCAGCGGCTGGGTCGCGACGAGCACGACCGCGAGGGCGACGAGCACGGGCACGACCGCGTGGAACGCCTCGGCCGGCAGGTGCAGCAGCAGGAAGGCGCCGCTGAGGGCGCCGAGCACGGACGCCGGCAGCAGCCGCACCACCAGCGGGCCCAGGCCGCGCAGCTCGCGCCGGTAGCCGACCGCGCCGGTCAGGTTCCCCGGGACCAGCCCCAGGGAGTTGGTGATCGTCGCCGTCACCGGCGGCAGCCCGGCGGCCAGCAGCGCCGGGAACGTGACCAGCGTGCCGGAGCCGACGACGGCGTTGATCCCGCCCGCGGCCACGCCGGCCAGCGCCACCACCACCATGTCCCCCGGTGACACCGCACCGCCTCCCGCCGCCCGTCCGCGCTCCCGTCCGGTCCGGAGCCTAGGGGTCCGCCCCGCGGAGTTGACGGGGCCGCGGGCGACGATGCCGGGACCGACGCGGCACGCGGCGTCCGCGGACTCGGCGGATCGCACGTGATCATGCGTTCAACCGGTTACGGTTCGTCCGTCGCTTGAACCACGTGGGGGATCGATGAAGACGTCGGCGGCCCTGACCGCGAGCCTGGCCACCCTGGTGGCGCTGACCGCGTGCGGCGTGCTGGGCGACGATCCGGCACCGACCGCGGACGCCACCGCACCGACCGCGACGGTCACGGTGACGGTGACCTCGACCCCCACGGCCACCCGCACGCCGACGAGGACGCCGACGAGCACGTCGACCGCCGCGGCGACGGACGACCCGTCGGGCACCGCCACGACGGACGACACCCCCGACCCCACCGGCTCGGCGACACCCACCGCGCTGGGCACGGAGCAGAGCGGCAAGGTGCTCACCCTGAACGAGATCTTCAAGAAGGTCGGCGACTGGGACGAGAGCGTCTACGACGTCGGGGACCGCTCCGACGTCCGCGGCATCGGCATCCCGATCGCGTACTGCACGTCGGAGTACCGGCCGAACGACTCCCGGTACGGCGGCGAGCTGGAGCTGCGCCTGCAGCGCAGCTTCACGAAGCTCGACTTCGACGTCGCGCAGGCCAACACCTCACCCAGCTCCGACGACATGCTCGTCTCCGAGGTGCTCAAGTCGGGCAACCAGGCCGACATCCGCAAGGTGCCCTTCGACGAGGTGCAGCACGTCACCATCGACGTCAGCGGCACCAACGCCGTGAAGATCCGCCTGTTCGAGGACCAGCGCGAGGACTGCAGCAGCAGCGGGGGCATCGTCGCGGTGATCTCCAACCTGACCCTGACGTGACGAACCCGACGGGGCCGCAGCCGCCGGGCGGACCGCCACCCCCCGCCGGCGGCAGCGGCGGTGCGGGTAGCGGCGGCGGCAGCGGCGGCGGTGCGGGGAACCCCGGCGGGGCCGGGCGGCGGAAGCTCACCACGGCGGCCGTCGTCGTCGGTGGTGTCCTGGCCGCGATCGCCGCCGTCGTGGAGATCACCACCGGTTCGCTGGACCTGATCGAGCGCGGCTCGGCCGACGACCCCGCACCGCCCGCGGCGACGAGCGCGCCCGCCGCGACGACGAGCACCAGGCCACCGGAACCCTCCTCGCCGGACAGCGGCGCGTCGGACGGCGGCGTGGCGGCCCTCGCCGTCGGCACCTGCCTCACCGCCGCCGACACGGCCACGGTGTGCAGCGCGTCCCACCAGGGGGAGGTGTTCGCCACCGGCAGCTGCGACACCCCGACGCTGGTCGCGTACCTCGGGGGGCGCGCGGACGTCGACGTGCTCGGCGAGGCGCTGCAGGTCCGCGAGCTCGACGTCGCCGGCGGCACGGCCTGCGTCGTCGGCAGCGGGAACCCGGTGACGGGCAGCTTCGCGAACACCCTCCAGGAGGACGTCGGGGACGCCTGGCGGCGCTGCCACGACAGCCGGACCGGGCAGGACGTCGCGTGCTCGGTCCCGCACACCGCCGAGTACACCCACCTCTCCGCGGGCGGCCCGCAGGACGTGGACTGCGTGCAGGTCAGCGCGGACTACACCCGCAGCTCCTACCAGGACCTCGCGGACCGCCTGAGGGTCGAGCGCGCGACCCCGGACGGCGAGTCGGCCTGCCTGCTGGTGGTGCGGGGCTCGCGGGTGCTGACCGCATCGGTGCGCGACCTCGGTTCCGCCCCGCTGCCGCTGGGCTGACGCGGCCGGGGTTTCCGGCCGTGCCGACGGGCTGCGCAGCGCCGCCGCCGGGCTGCGCGGAACGGTGTGCGCGGTGCCGGCGGAACTCCCCGACGCTACCACGGCTTGCTCACTCCCCGTGACGTTCGGTTAGTCGTGCCCTGCGCACACATCCGGCCCGCGCTGGATTCTGCAGCGGACACCGACAACTCGCGGACCGCGGGGTCGCCGCCCTGCGCGAGACCCGGCACACCGGGTCGCGCGGCTTGTCGCTCCACGGATGCGTTGCAGGACAAGCAGATCGATGCCGGTGGGGAAACTCCCGGCAGCAGGGGCCGACAGTTCCGCGACACGATGCCGCACCCCGGGTGCACATCCGCGAGCAGTTAGGCCGATCGGGTGATGGATCTCACATGTCGTGATGACCTTTGCGTTTCTCGTCACTGTCTGTTTAGGGTCTCGCCACTTCACCGACCGCGCTCACCCCCACCGCACCACGACCGGACCAGCGCGCCCCGACCCCCCGAGGAGGCGTTCGTGCACGACGCGGAGGATTTCGTCCGCAGGTACTTCACCGCCGTGCGCGCCATCGCACGACTGGAGGCGCGACACCCCGACGAGGCGGCCGACGCCGAGTCGGACGCCCTGCTCGGCCTGCACCACGCGGCCCGGACGTTCCAGCCCCACCGCGGCCCGGAACCGGGCTGGGCCCGCTACAAGGCGCGGGCCGAGATCGTGAACGGCCGGCGCGAACGCCTCCACCGCGTCGCGGACCGCCGCGCGCACCACGCCGACGCGATCCTCGCCATCGCCCGGCCGGCCAGCCTCGACGCCCCCGTGGCGGACGGCGGCGCGCGCCTGGCCGACGTGCTGCCCGACCCGGACGACCACCTCGCCGCCGTCGACGAACGGCTCCTGCTGCAGCGCGCGCTCGGCGTCCTCACCAGCCGCCAGCGCGACGTCCTGCACCGCCGCTACACCGAGGGGGAACTGCTGCGCAGCATCGCCGACGACCTCGGCGTCACCGAGGGACGTGCCTCCCAGATCGTCGCCGCGGCGCTGGGCCGGTTGCGCGCCTACTTCGCGCACCCGGCGGCGGAGTGGCAGGGCGCGTGAGCGCGCGGACCGGGGCACCGGGCGCCGGGGTGGAACCCGTGGATCGACAGCACCGGGTGGCCGGGGCGTTGATCGGTTCCGCGGTGGGCGATGCCCTCGGCGCGCCGTTCGAGTTCGGCCCGCCGGGGGCGTTCTCCGCCCGGTTCCCCACGCCCGCGCGGGGGGTCGCGACGGAGATGTGCGGTGGCGGCAGCCTGGGCTGGGAGCCGGGGGAGTTCACCGACGACACCCAGATGGCGCTGCTGCTGGCGCAATCCCTGGTGGAGCGCGACGGGCTGGACGAGGTGGACGTGTTCGCCCGGTTCCGCCGCTGGGCCGAGGCGGACCCGCCGGACATCGGCGTCCAGACCCGCCAGGTGCTGGGCTCGGGCCTGCCGTGGGACGTCGCGGCCGCCGAGCACTTCGCCGCGGGCAACCGCGCGGCGGGCAACGGTTCGCTGATGCGCACCACCCCCGCGGCGATCCGCTTCGCCCGGCAGGGTCGGGCGGTGACGATGGACGCCGCCCGGCGGATCTCCGCCCTCACCCACGGCGACCCCGCCGCCGGCGAGGGCTGCGCGATCGTCCACGAGGTGCTGCGGGTGCTGCTGGAGGGCGGGGACGCCGACGAGGCGGTGGCCGGCGCGCTGGCGCACGTCGCGGCCGAGCACCGGGCGAGGTGGGCGCGGGTCTGCGCGCCGTCGTGGACGCCGGTGGAGGCGACGGAGTCCAACGGGGCGGTGTGGCCGACGCTGGGTTCGGCGCTGTGGGCGCTGCGGCATTCCACGACGTTCGAGCAGTGCCTGCGGCTGGTCGTGGACCTGGGCGGGGACACCGACACCGTGGCCTGCGTCACCGGTGCGCTGGCCGGGGCGCGCGCGGGCATCACGGGCATCCCGATCCGCTGGACCTCGGTGGTGCACGGTCGGGTGCCCGGTTTCGACGGCAGGTGGGAACTGCCCGACCTGCACCTGCTCGCCGCCCGCCTCGACGGCAACCGCCGGGCTCGCCCGTACGAGCCGCCCGCCTCCCAGGACATCGACGCGGCCGAGATCGCGCCCGGCATCTGGGCGGCGGACCTGGACGGCGCCCGGCGCAGCGACCGCGACGTGGCGGTCATCTCCCTGTGCCGCACCGGTGGGCGGTTCGGCCACGACGTGCAGCGCTTCGCGTACCTGGTCGACGACGACTCCAACCCCGAGATCGCCACCGTCCTGGCCGACGTGCTCGACGACATCGCCGCGCTGCGCGCCGACGGCAAGCAGGTGCTCGTGCACTGCCACGGCGGGGCCTCCCGCACCGGCCTGGTGCTGCGGGCCTGGCTGGTGCGGACCGAAGGGCTCACCGCCGCCCAGGCCACCGCCCGCGTCGGAGCCCGCTGGCCGCACCTGGGCCTGTGGAACCACACGTTCACCACCGCGCTGGAGGAGTTCCAGCGGCGCACGCGGTGAGGGCCCGCGGCGCCACCCCTCCGTCACACCAGGTTCGCGCTGCCCCACTCCGCGAGACGGCGCTCGGCCTCCTCCGGGGAGACGTCCTCGACGCGGGTCATGACCGCCCAGCGCTGCCCGAACGGGTCGACGATCGAGCCGAAGCGGTCACCGGTGACGAACGTCGACACCTCCTCGCGCAGGGTCGCGCCAGCCGCCACGGCGCGCGCCACCACGGCGTCGACGTCGGCGTGGTACAGCACCGTGGAGTGC
Source organism: Kineococcus glutinatus (assembly GCF_039542765.1). Classification (NCBI taxonomy): domain Bacteria; kingdom Bacillati; phylum Actinomycetota; class Actinomycetes; order Kineosporiales; family Kineosporiaceae; genus Kineococcus; species Kineococcus glutinatus. Next base: position 2,209 of record NZ_BAABIL010000117.1, on the reverse strand, counting down.
GTGACGGCCGGGCCCGGCGCGGGGGCGGCGAGACCGAACTGCTCGCTGGGGTCGGACAGCTGCAGCCGGCCGTGGCCGAAGTCCAGCTCGGCGTGGGCGACGGTGCCGCCCGGTCCGTCCATGACGGTGACGACGGTCGCGCCGAAGACCTCGACGTAGAAGTCGATGGCGCGGCGGGCGCCGTCGACGACGAGGAACGGGGTGAGGCTGGTGTAGCCGGCGGGGACGGGATCGACCGCCGCGCCGGAGGTGAGGTCGTCTGCCACGAGGTCGTCTGCCATGTCGTCCAGGCTGCCTAGGCTCGGCGCGTGGCGTCTTGGAATTCCGCGACACCCGCGGCGGGGCCGGCGAGCGTTCCCGGCGCCGAGCGCGGCATCGTGCGCCGCGGCGCGTCCGAGGGGGTGTTCGACCTGCGCCGGCTGCCCGTGGGCCCGGCGCTGGAACCGTTCGCGGAGCACGTGTGGTGCGTGTCCTGGGACCGGCGCGGCGCCCCGCCCCACGAGAGCCGGACCATCCCCTTCCCCTCGGTCCACCTCACCGTGGAGCACGGCGAGCCCGGGGAGGTGCGCCACGGGCACCCGGTGCCGGCGACGCTGCTGCACGGGGTGGTGACGCGGGCGTTCCGCGTCCGGCTGAGCGGCAGCGGCTGGGTGGTGGGGGTGAAGTTCCACCCCGGCGGCTGGGCGGCCTGGTCCGGCGGGGACGCCGGCGCGCTCACCGACCGGGTCGTGCCCGCCCCGGCGCGGTGGGCCGCCGCGGGCGCCGACGTGCTGGCCGCCGGCACCGTCGAGGAGCGCGCCGCCCTGCTCGTGGCGGCGCTGGGCGAGGTGGCGCCCGAGCCGTCGCAGGAGTACCTCGACGTGCTCGCCCTCGTGGCGCGGATGCGCGACGACGCCGGGCTGGTGCGCGCCGGGCAGGTCGCCGACCTCGCCGGCTGCACCCCGCGCACCCTGCAGCGGCGGTTCCTGCGGCTGGTCGGGGTGGGCCCGAAGTGGGTGCTCAACCGGTTCCGGCTGCAGGAGGCCGCCCTGCTGCTGGAGCGCGACCCGGACGCCGACCTCGCCGGCGTGGCGGCGAAGCTCGGCTGGTACGACCAGGCGCACTTCAGCAACGACTTCCGCCGGATCCTGGGCGAGCGCCCGGGGCGGTACGCGGCGGCGGCGCGCCGGTCGGCGGGCTGACCGGCGGCGGCGGCAGACTCCCCCGCGTGCTGCACGTGCGCGTCACCTGCCTGCCGGACCGCACCGACGAGGTCGTCCGGATCTTCCTCGACGAGTGCGGGACCACGAACGTCGTGCGCCTGCCCGGCGCCGTCGTCTCACCCGCCGGGGACCTCGTGCAGGCGGAGGTGGCCCGCGAGGCCGTCGACGACCTGCTGCGCCGGCTGCGGGCCCTCGGCGCGCACGGCTGGGGCTCCCTGGTCGTGCAGGGCGTCGAGACCGCCCTCGGCGCCGACGTCGAGCGCGCCGAGGCGGAGGCGCCCGGCGAGGGCGAGGACGCCGTGATCTGGGACCAGCTCGCCGAGGAGACCATCGCCCGGGCGAAGCCGACGGCCACCTTCCTGGCGTTCCTCGTCATCGCCACCCTCATCGCCGCCGTCGGCCTGCTCATCGACAGCACGGTGCTCATCGTCGGCGCGATGGTGCTCGGCCCGGAGTTCGCCCCGCTGGCCGGGCTGGCCGTCGCCCTCGTCACCCGGCGCTGGCACGACGCGCGCACACCGCTGCGGGCCCTCGCGGTCGGGTTCGCGCTGGCCGTCGCCGTCGCCGCCCTGGGGGTGTGGCTGCTCGACCTGGCCGGGCAGGTCCCCGAGGCGTTCGTCGAGGGCCACCGGCCGCTGACCTCGTTCGTGGCGGCCCCGGACGTGTTCAGCGTCGTCGTCGCGCTGCTGGCCGGCACGGCGGGGACGCTGTCGCTCACCGGCGGCAAGGACAGCCCGCTGGTGGGGGTGTTCATCAGCGTCACGACCGTGCCCGCGGCCGCGGACGTCGCGGCGGGTGCGGTGACCGGGCAGCTCGCGACGGCGGGCGGCGCGGCGGTGCAGCTCGTGGTGAACCTCGGGTGCATCGTCGCGGCCGCCGCCGGCACCCTCGCCCTGCAGCGCGCGTACTGGCGCCGGGTGCGGCGGCGGCACCCGGAGCGGCGGGCGGCGGTGCGGCGGGCCTGAGCCCCCGGCCACCGCATCCGGTCCCCGCACCCGGTCCCCGCG
>NZ_BAABIL010000116.1:0-1410 GCF_039542765.1 Kineococcus glutinatus | reverse complement strand
AAGGACAGCGCGCACTGGTACTCGCGGGTCATCGGCGCCAACGCCCTGCCGCCGGCCTGACCGCCCCGCCGGTGGGGACGTCCCGCGCACGGCACGCCCACGTGCCGCGGCGGGGCGTCCCCACCGGCGCAACCGCGAGCCCCGGGCGGGCACCGGGCGTCTCCGCGGGAGGCCCGCCCGGGTGGTCCGGACGTGCGCGAACGTGGCGGTTCACCCGGTTGGCCCATCAAGGCCTGGCATCGAGCTGTCAACGCCCTGCACACTAGTGCTCACACAGAGTTACTGGAGGGGTCATGATCATCGGTTCTGTCACGTCGGCGCCCAACATCTACGCACGGCGCATCCAGAACGACACCACCTACGTCGCTCCCGTGACGCGCATCGAGAACGACTACCCGCAGGAAGACCCCTCCGACTACCTCACCAACAGCGACCGGGCGCTGCTCAACCACCTGCAGTCCGGCGTCGTCGACGTCGACGCCGCCGCGGGCAGCCCGGTGGCCGTCCTCGCGCGGGAGATCGCCCGGGCCCGCGCCACGGGCACCGTGCCGCCGGAGCGCCCGCTCAGCGAGCAGGAGCTCAGCACCCTCGTGCAGCAGGCGCTGGCCATGGGCGTGCGCCCGGTGACGCCGCAGATCCACGCCCGCCTCAGCGCGCTCACCGACAAGCGCACCAGCGTGCGGCTCGACGTCGTCCTCTGACCCACCCCGGGCCGCCCGGTCCCCGCAGCGCCACGTGCCCCGTCCGGGCGACGATCCGCGCCGGTGGACCCGGCGCCCGATAGCCTCCGCGCAGCCGCGCCGCGGCACCAGCTGAGGGAGGGCCCGTGCACGGACGCCGTCGCACCGCCGTGCTCACCGGGATCGGCGTGCTCGTCGTCGTCGTCCTCACCGCCACGGCCCTCGCCACCGGCGCCGACCCGGCCGCGGACGCCGCCACCACGGCGCCGCCGACCGTCGAGCGCATCGCCGGCGCCGACCGCTACGCGACCGCGGCGGCGCTGTCCCGGCAGGCCTTCGGCGACCGCCCCGGCCGCGCCGTCTTCCTCGTCGGTGGCTCCTCCGTCCCCGACGCGCTCGTCGCCGCCCCGGCCGCCGCGGCCGTCTCCGCACCGCTGCTGCTCACCAACGGCCAGGACCTGTCCCCGGCCACCGCCGCCGAGCTGCAGCGCCTGCAACCGTCCGTCGTGCACGTGATCGGCGGCCCCGGCGACGTCTCCGGCGTCGTCGAGGCGCAGCTGCGCGCCCTGCTGCCCGCCGCCCGCGTGCAACGCACCGCGGGAGCCGACCGCCACGAGACCGCGGTGCTCGTCGCCCGGCAGTTCTTCCCCGTCACCACCACCGCCGTCGTCACCGCCGACGACGGCTCCGCCGGTGCGCCGGCCGCCGCGGCCGCCGCCCAGCGCTCGGC
>NZ_BAABIL010000115.1:0-800 GCF_039542765.1 Kineococcus glutinatus | reverse complement strand
TTGGCGCCGATGACCCGCGAGTACCAGTGCGCGCTGTCCTTGGGGGTGCGCTGCTGGGTGTCGTAGTCGACGTGGACGATGCCGAAGCGCTTGGAGTAGCCGAAGGCCCACTCGAAGTTGTCCAGCAGCGACCACAGGAAGTACCCCGTCACCGGCGCCCCCGCCTCGATCGCCTCGTGCACGGCCGTCAGGTGCTCGACGAGGTACTGCACGCGCTCGGCGTCGTGCACGCCCCCGTCCTCGGCGACCACGTCCGGGTAGGCGGCGCCGTTCTCGGTGATCATCAGCTCCAGGCCGGGGTGCTCGGCCGCCACCCGCAGCAGCAGCTCGCGCAGCGCGGAGGCGTCCACCGGCCAGCCCATGTCGGTCCTGCGCCCCGGCGCCGCGAGGAACTCCACGCTCTCGCAGGCGATCCACGGCGTGTGGGCGCCCGCCGGCAGCGGCTGCGGCTGCGCGCGCCCGGCGACCAGCGTGGGCGTGTAGTAGTTGATGCCGAGGACGTCCGGCGGCTGGTGGATGAGCCCCAGGTCGCCGTCGAGCACGAAGGACCAGTCGCTGACCGCGGCGGTGTCGGCCAGCACGTCCGCCGGGTAGGACCCCCTGAGCACGGGGTCGAGGAACACCCGGTTGGCGATGCCGTCGGCGCGCCGGAACGCCTCGGCGTCGGCCGCGGACCCGCCGGCGGCCCGCACCGCCGCCAGGTGCAGGGTGTGCGGCACGCGGGCGTCCAGCGCCGCGCGGCGGACGGCGGCGGCGCCGAGGCCGTGGGCGAGGTTGAGGTGGTGCACCGCGGCCAGCGC
>NZ_BAABIL010000114.1:0-3249 GCF_039542765.1 Kineococcus glutinatus | reverse complement strand
CGGGCGGGCCCGGCAGGTGTGGCTGGTGGCCGCCGGCGCGGAGAAGGCCGCCGCGGTGGCCGCCGGGGTGGGTGGCGCCGACGTCAGCGCGGTCCCCGCCGCGGGCGCCGCCGGGCGGGAGGCGACGCGGGCGCTGCTCGACGCGGCCGCGGCGGGCGACCCGCCGGACCGGGCGGGCTGAGCGTGGCCCGCGGCGGGCCCACCTGAGCCGGCAGCACCACGACACGCGCAGGGCCCCGGACCGATCGGTCCGGGGCCCTGCGCGTGCTGGGTGCGCCGTCAGCGGATGAGACCGCGCCTGCGCAGGCCCTCGAGGGCCTCGTTGAGGATGGCCTCGCCGTCGGCGTCGCTGCGCCGCTCCTTCACGTAGGCCAGGTGCGTCTTGTACGGCTCGTTGCGCGGCGGCGCCGGCGGGTTGTCCTGGTCGGTGCCGGCGGGGAACCCGCACCGCGGGCAGTCCCACGTCTCCGGCGGCTCCACCCCGGACTCCTGGGCGAAGCTGGGCCGGGTCTCGTGCCCGTTGGCGCACCAGTAGGAGACGCGGATGCGCGGGGCGGTGTCGCCGCGCTCGGCCTCTCCCATCGGCCCGGCGCCGACCCTGCTGCCTCGGATGGCGTTGCCACTGGCCACGGGGGCTCCTCGTCGGTCGTGCAGGTCGGTCCTGCGTGGGTGGGGCGGTGCGTAGCGCACCGCCCTGGGAACGGGCTGGGAACAGGGTAGAGGCACGCACCAGCCCCTCGGTGCAGGACCGGTGGACCCACCACGGCGGTGGACCCACCCGCAGCGGTGGGCCCGCCGGGTCAGCTCTCCAGCTCGAAGCGCTGCACGAGACCCAGCAGGACGATGCTGACCGACCACACCAGCGCGATGGTGATCGTGAAGCGGTTGAGGTTGCGCTCGGCCATGCTCGAGCCGCTGAGGCTGGAGGAGATGCCACCGCCGAACATGTCCGACAACCCGCCGCCCTTGCCCTTGTGCAGCAGGATCAGCAGGGTCAGGAACAGGCTCGACAGGGCCAGCAGCACCTGCAGCACGATGCGCAGAACGGTCACGCTCGTCCTTCGTCTCGGTGGGGGCTCGCGCCGGCCGCGCGGGCGGGGTGGTTCCCGAGCTTAGGCCACCCGCGCCCGCGCACCGCAGCCGCCCGTGGCGCTGCGGTGCGCGGGCCCGCGGCCCTCGGGGTCCCCGCCCGGGGAGGTACCCCTGGCGGGGGCTCGGGCGGGGGCTCGGGCGGGGGCTCGGGCGGGGGGCTCAGGCGGGGTGTTCGCGGTAGCGCACGATGCTGGCGAAGTCGCCGGCGTCGGTGCTCGCACCGCCGACGAGCGCGCCGTCCACGTCGTCCTGGGCCATGATCGAGGCGATGCTGGCGGGTTTCACCGAGCCGCCGTAGAGCACCCGCACGGCTGCGGCGGCCTCGGCACCGAAGCGCTCGGCGATCGCGCCCCGGATCGCCGCGCACACCTCCTGGGCGTCCTCGGGGGTGGCGACCTCACCGGTCCCGATGGCCCACACCGGCTCGTAGGCCACCACGAGGCCGCCCACCTGCACGCCCTCCAGCCCCTCCAGGGCCGCCAGCACCTGCGCGGTGGTGTGCGCCACGTGCCGGCCCTCCGCGCGCACGTCCAGGGCCTCCCCGACGCAGAGGATCGGCACGAGACCGTGGCGCAGCGCCGCCTTCACCTTGGCGGCGACGAGGGCGTCGTCCTCGCCGTGGTACTGGCGCCGCTCGCTGTGCCCGACCGCGACGTAGCGCACGCCCAGCTTGGCCAGCTGCGCGCCGGAGACCTCACCGGTGTAGGCCCCGGAGTCGTGGGCGGAGACGTCCTGCGCGCCCAGGGCGATGTCGAGGCGGTCGCCCTCGATGAGGGTCTGCACCGAGCGCAGGCTGGTGTGCGAGGGCAGCACGGCCACCTCGACGGCGGTGAAGTCGTGCTTGGCGTCCTTCAGCGTCCAGTCCAGCTTCTGCACGAGCACCGTGCCCGACTGGTGGTCGAGCACCATCTTCCAGTTGCCCGCGATCAGCGGGGTTCGGCCGGTGGTCGTCGGTGCGGTGGTCGGCATGGGTTCAGTCCTCCAGGACGTCGAGGCCGGGCAGGGTCTTGCCCTCCAGGTACTCCAGGCTGGCGCCGCCGCCGGTGGAGATGTGCCCGAAGGCGTCGTCGGCGAAGCCGAGCGTGCGCACCGCGGCGGCGGAGTCCCCGCCGCCGACGACGGACAGGCCCGGGACCCGCGTGATGGCCTCGGCCACCGCCCGGGTGCCGGCGGCGAACGCCTCGAATTCGAAGACGCCCATCGGCCCGTTCCAGAACACGGTGCGCGCATCGGCCAGGGCGGCGGCGAAGGCGGCGGCGGAGGCGGGGCCGATGTCCAGGCCGAGGCGGTCGGCGGGGATGGCGTCGGCGGCGACCACGTCGTGGGCGGCGTCGGCGGCGAAGGCGGCGGCGGCGACCACGTCGGTGGGCAGCACCACCTGCACGCCCTTGTCGGCGGCGGTGGCCAGGTAGCCCTCGACGCGTTCGACCTGGTCGGCCTCCAGCAGGCTCTTGCCCACGCCGTGGCCCTGGGCCGCGAGGAACGTGAACACCATCCCGCCGCCGACGAGGAGGCGGTCACCGGCGGTGAGCAGCTCGCCCAGCAGGTTGTCGATGACACCGAGCTTGTCGGAGACCTTCGAGCCGCCCAGCACGACGGCGTAGGGGCGCTCGGGAGCGGAGGTGAGGCGGCGCAGCACCTCCACCTCGGCCACCACGAGGCCACCGGCGGCGTGCGGCAGCCGCCGGGCGACGTCGTAGACGCTGGCGTGCTTGCGGTGCACCGCGCCGAAACCGTCCGAGACGTAGGCGTCGGCGAGTTCCGCGAGGGCGTCGGCGAAGGCGGCGCGCTCGGCGTCGTCCTTGCTGGTCTCCCCGGCGTGGAAGCGCACGTTCTCCAGCAGCAGCACCCCGCCGGCCGGCAGGGCCTCCACCGCGGCGCGGGCCTCGGGCCCCACCGTCTGCGGCGAGAAGGCGACCTCGGTGCCCTCCAGCAGCTGCGCGAGGCGGGCGTGCACGGGGGCCAGGGAGTACCTCGGCTCCGGGGCGCCCTTGGGACGGCCCAGGTGGGAGAGCACGACGACCTTGGCCCCGGCGCCCGCCAGGCGGCGCAGCGTGGGCAGCGAGGCGCGGATGCGACCGTCGTCGGTGATGCGGGGGGACTCCCCGGAGGAGTCCAGCGGGACGTTGAGGTCGCTGCGCACCAGCACGGTGCGCC
>NZ_BAABIL010000113.1:0-17900 GCF_039542765.1 Kineococcus glutinatus | reverse complement strand
GGGAGGCGGCGTGCTCCACCCAGCGCCGCGCGGCGGGCAGCAGCTCCGCCAGGGCGCCGGCGTCGCCGTAGGCGCGCCACAGCTCCCACGGCACGAACGCGGCCGCGTCCCCCCAGCCGGCCGATCCGGCCGAGGCGTCCTCGAACGCCACGCCGGACGGGCCGTCGCCGGCGGGGTTGGGCACGACCGTCGGCACCTGCCCGTCGGGCCACTGGTCGGCGGCCAGGTCGCGCAGCCAGCGGGCCGAGAACGCCTCGACGTCGTGCAGCAGCGCGGCGGTGGCGACGAACACCTGCCAGTCCCCGGTGAAGCCCGACCGCTCCCGCTGCGGGCAGTCGGTGGGCACGGCGCAGGCGTTGGAGCGCAGGCTCCAGCGGACGACCTCGTGCAGCCGCTCCAGGCGCGGGTCGCTGCAGGAGAACTCACCGGTCCGGGGCAGGTCGCTGTGCACGACGACGGCGCGCACCCGGGCCGGGTCGAGGGGGGCGGGCAGGCCGTCGACCTGCACGTAGCGGAAGCCGTGGGTGGTGTGCCGCGGCTCGAACCCCTCACCCTCGCGGCCCGCGGAGACGACCTCGTCCACCTGCCCGGCCGGCAGCCGCTCCCCGGTGGCGAAGACGAACGCGCGCAGGTGGTCGGTGTCCACCAGGCCGTCGGCGCCGAGGTGCTCGCCGTGCGTCAGCACCAGGTGCGTGCCGGCCGGGCCGAGCTCCGCCAGGCGCACCCAGCCGTTGAGGTTCTGCCCGAAGTCCACCACCGCGGTGCCCGGTCGCGGGCAGGTCACCGCGACCGGTGCCAGCTCCTCCTGGCGGCGCACGGGGGGACCCTCGGCCGGCACGAGGCGCCTGCGGTCGGCGAGGAGCTCGTCGGCGGGCTGCTCCACCGCCTCCCAGCCGTCGCCGCCCCCGGTGAACCACGCCGCGTCCAGCAGGCGCAGGTCGACGGCCTGCCCGTCCATGAGGTCGGCGCGGGTGACGTGGCTGGGGCGGGACTCCCACGAGCCGTCGGTGGCCAGCAGGGTGCGGCCGTCTCCGTCGACGAGCGCGGCGAGCAGCGCGGTGCGGGTCCCGAAGCCGTCGGCCCGGCGCTCGAAACCGTGCCGGCCGCGGAACCAGCCGTCCGAGAGCAGCGCGGCCACGGTGTTGCCGCCGGGGACCAGCAGGTCGGTGACGTCGAAGGCCTGCACCGGCAGGCGCTTGCGGTAGGCCGTGAAGCCGGGCGTGAGCTCCTGCTCGCCCACGCGGACCCCGTTGACGAACAGCTCGTACACGCCGTGTGCGGTGACCGCGGCGAACACCCGCCCGGCGCCGGCGAGCTCCTGCGCGCCGAGGGTGGTGGTGCCGCGCAGCAGGTGGGCGGGTCGCTGCCCGGCAGGGGCGGTCCCCGGTTCGGCGGGGCCGATCCACCGGGCCTGCTGCAGCGTTGTGCGCGGGTCCACGTCCCGTCCTCCTCGACGATCGTGCACGCCGTCCCGCGGTGCGGGACGGCGGTGGCGAGCTACCTGACGGATGTCAATATAACATCTAACACGTGTAAGGTTCAGTCGTCGTGAGCTCCCGGCCGCGGGCCCGGCGGTGGAGCCTCCCCGCGGCGGAGGCGCTCGGCACGGCGCCTCGTCCCCGCCGCCCCGGCGCCGGGTGCGCCCCGGCATAGGGTGGCGCCCCACCCGGAAGGAGGCCGCCGTGCCGCTCACCGACGACGTGCCGGTCCGCCGTCGCACCAGCCGCCAGGCGGCCGCCACCGCCGAGCGGCGCGAGCAGATCCTCGACGCCGCCGTGACGGCGTTCACCGAGGCCGGCTTCAACGCGACCTCCATGCGCGACGTCGCCGGTCGCGCGGGGCTCTCCCACACCGGGCTGCTGCACCACTTCCCGGACAAGGCGGCGCTGCTGGAGGCGGTCCTCGACCGCGACCTGGAGCACGCGGCCCTGGACGCCACGCTCGACCCGCGCGACGGCGAGGCGTTCCTGCGCGGGCTCGTCGCCCTCGCCGAGCGCGACGCGGCAGAACCCGAGCGCGTCCGGTTCTACTGCCTCGTCGCCGCCGAGGCGCTCGCCCCGGCCCACCCCGCCCACGGCTACTTCCGGCAGTGGTTCGACCGGGTCCGCACCACGGTCACCACGGCACTGACCGACCTGGACCGCCGCGGCCGCTACACCGGCGGCCCCGGCAGCATCCCGGCGGCGGCCGTGCACATCGCGAGCATGCGCGAGGGGCTCAACCAGCACTGGTTGCTCGCCCCCGACCGGATCGACCTCGTCGCGGCGGTGCGCGCCCAGCTGCAGCGCTACACCGACCTGGAGCTGTGAGCAGCGGTACCCCCTGCGCCGCCGGACGGGCGAAGCGCACCCGCGCGGGTTCACAGGCCGCTGACAGCCATCACCCACCCGGGTGCTAGTGCCGCGCCCGAACGGTGGAGCATGCACACCTCCCGTCACGCCCAGCCCCGCCGCACGTCGCAGGCCGCCCGTCGCAGCCGCACCAGCGACGGCGGCCCCCGCGGCGGTGACTTCTGCGTCGTCGTGGCGCTGCCCGACGGACGCACCGGCGTCGGCATCGGCGACGTCGCCGGCCACGGCGCCCCGGTCGCCGGGCTCATGGTGCGGCTGCGCGCGGCGATGCGGGCGGAGGCCGCCGGGGGCACCGCCCCGGCGGTGCTGCTGCAGCGCCTCGGCGCACTGCTCGGGGCGCTGGACCCCGACGCCATGGCCACCGCCGCCTACGCCGTCGTGGACCCCGCGACGCGGACCGCGGTGCACGCCAGTGCCGGTCACCTGCCGTTCGTCTGCGCCGCCGGCGGTGGTGCGTGGGTGGTCCAGGCGCCCGTCGGCCCGCCGCTGGGGGTCTGCGACGACATCCGCCACGAGGAGCAGGTCACCGCGCTGCCGGAGGGGGCGACGCTGCTGGCCTGCACCGACGGGCTCGTCGAGCGGCGCGGGGAGGACCTCGACGCCGGCGTGCAGCGCCTCTGCCGCGCGGTCCGCGACCACGCCGCGGCCGACGTGGCCGACCACGTCGACGCCGTGTTCGCGACGCTGGCCCCGGGCTCGTCGGACGACGTCACCCTCGTCGGGGTGCGGCCGGCGGCACCGGCTGGCCGGTGGTCGCTGCGGCTCGGTGCCGCACCCACCCGGGTCGGGAGCCCGTGGCAGCGCTGAGCCGCGCTGCGCGCAGCGACACGGCTGCGCGGTGTCGGGCGCCCGCGGTCTCGCTGCTGTTTGGACGTATTCCTGGTTATCGGGCTCAACGGGTCTTCCATGACGTGGTGTGCAGCACCGCACCGGGGGAGTCCGGCCTGGAAGGGGACGCGCGCGACCCCGCACGGCGGTCGTCCGCCGTGCGGGGTCGCGGTTCCGCGTCCTCCTGCCGGGTGCCGGGTGCCGGGGTGGGGCCGGTGCCGGTGCCGGTGCCGTCAGGACACCGGCTGCGTCAGGTCGTAGACGGTCTGACCGCCCGCGGTGGTGGCCGTGTAGTTCTCCGCCACCCAGGTGCCGATCTCCGAGCTGCCGCCCGGTCCACCGCGACCGGGGACGTAGTAGTGGATCCGGCCGTCGGCGACGAGCTCCTGGAACCGCGCGAGGGTGGGTGCGGGGTCCGAGCCGGTGAAGCCGCCGATGCCCATGACGTCCGTGCCGCTCGCGAGCGCCAGTTCCGCCGAGCTCGAGGTGCTCGTGGTGGCGGCCGACCAGTCGGTGCCGGCCGCCTGCAGCAGGGCCACCAGGTCGTCGCTCACCTGACCGCCGCCCATGCCGCCCGTGCCACCCGTGCCGCCGGGCGTGGTGCCGCCGCCCGTGCCGCCGCCCGTGCCGCCCGCGCCACCCGTGCCGCCCGTGCCGCCGGGTGCGGTGCCCCCGGGTGCGGTGCCACCGGGTGCGGTGCCACCCGGGAAGCCACCCGCACCGCGACCACCGCCGAAGCCGCCGCCGGCCGTCTCCGGTCCCGCCAGCGGGATCGATCCGGTGTGCGCGGTGCGCACCGTCTCCACCGCGTACGCCGCCGGCCCCAGCGACGCCACGACGACCGCCGTCGCCAGCGCGGCGATCGCCACGCGCGCCCCGCGCACCAGCAGGCCGAGCGCCGCGGCGCAACCGGCCACCAGGACCACCCAGCGCAGCCACGGCACGAAGTCGGCGCTGCGCCCCAGCAGCACCCAGCTCCACACCGCGGTCGTGGCCACCACGACGGCGAGCACCGCCCGCCACGGCGCGCGGTCCCGGCGGCGCCACAGCGCGGCACCGCCCACGCCGACGAGGCCGGCGATGCCCGGCGCCAGCGCCACCGTGTAGTACTGGTGGAACGTGCCCTCCATCAGGCTGAACGTCACCGCCGTCACGAGGGTCCAGCCGCCCCAGACCACCAGCGAGGCCCGCACCCGGTCCGTGCGCGGCAGCCGCCGGGTGAGCACGACGCCGGCCACGAGGAGCAGCAGCGCCGCCGGTAGCAGCCAGGCCACCTGCCCACCGACGCTGGAGCCGAACATCCGCAGCCAGCCGGCGTCGGCGCCGAACCCACCGCCACCGCCGCCGAAACCGCCCATCCGCTCCACGACCGCGCCGTTGCCCTGCGCGACCTGGACAGCACCCGGCGCGGCACCCGGCGCGGCGCCGTAGGCGGCCGCCGCACCCTCGGGAAGGGCTCCCCGCACCCCGCCCGCACCGCCGCCGAAGCCCTCGCCGAACAACCGGCCCAGGCCGTTGTAGCCGATGGCCAGCTGCCAGGCGCTGCCGTTGGTGGAACCGCCGATGTAGGGCCGGCTGCCGGCCGGCCACAGCGCCGCCGCCGCGAACCACCAGCCGCTGGCCACGACGAGCGCCGCCCCCGTGGCCAGCAGCTGGCGGATGCGGCGGCCGAGCCCGGTGGGAGCGGCCCACAGGTAGGCCAGCGCCAGGGCGGGGACCGGCAGCAGCGCCTGCGCCGTCTTGGTCAGGAACGCCAGCCCCACCAGCGCACCGGCCAGCAGCAGCCAGCGGGTGCGGGCGCCCTCCAGGGCCCGCACCACGGCGTAGGCGGCCGCCACCAGCAGCAGCACGAGCATCGCGTCGGGGTTGTCGAAGCGGAACATCAGCACCGCGACCGGCGTCAGCGCCAGCACCAGGCCCGCCACGAGGCCGGCGACCGGGCCGCTGACCCGGCGCACCGCCGCCACCAGCAGCGCCACCGCCGCCACGCCCATCAGGGCCTGCGGCACCAGCACGCTCCAGCTGGACAGCCCGAACACCCGCGCGGACAGCGCCATCACCCACAGCGAGGCGGGCGGCTTGTCGACGGTGATGGTGTTGCCGGCGTCGGCCGAGCCGAAGAAGAACGCCGTCCAGTTCTTCGTCATCGCCTGCACGGCGCCGGCGTAGAACGCGTTGCCCCAGCCGTTGGCGCTCAGGTTCCACAGGTAGGCCAGCGCGGTGAGCGCGAGCAGCCCGGTGGTCGCCAGTCGTTCCGGGCCGCTGCGCGGCGCGACGCGGCCCCCGAGGGGGGAGGGCGGGTGCGGGGGCGCTGCGGTGGCAGCGGTGCGGACGCTCATGGTGGCACCGTCGACGACGGCGCTGACGCGTCGCTGTCACCGGCCTGTGAACGGGCTGTAGATCCGGGCAGAGCGCCGGGCTCGCGGCCTGCAGGTCGACCACCGCGACGCCCAGGGTGGCGCCCAGCGCCCTCACGGCCGCCGCGTGGTGGCCGGCGGCGGCGGACGGTGCCCCGCCCGCCGCTGCCGACCCGGTTCAGCTCAGCCGGAACGTCGTGCGGCTGCCCGCCGCGGGGCCCGTGGTGAGCGTGCCCCCGGAGTGCCGCAGGAACGTCCCCGGGGTGCCGGCGACCTCCAGCGACACCCCCTTGCCCGCGGCGCGGCGCACGAAGCTGGCCCCGGCCGCGAACGCCGCACCCGGCTCGACCGGGTCGATGCGCACGGCGCCGTCGACCACCCTGACGCAGCGGTCGGGGACGTTGACCGAGCGGATCGACTCCGTGCCGGCGCCGGCGAGCCCCGGCTCGAAGCGGAACTGGCTGTCGGCGAGCTCGCGCACGTCGGCGTCCACCCGCAGGGCGAAGGCCGAGTGCCGGACGAACGAGGCAGGCGCGTCGGCGGGGGACAGCCGCACGATCGGACCGCCGGTCCCGACCGGCACGCCGAACAGCGGGGTGCCGTCGGGGTGCCAGTACACCTTCTGCACCCGGGTGTGCCGGTTGGGGTCGTACAGCGGGTCGCCCTCGATGCGCCGGTAGTCGCGCGCGTGGTAGACGAGCACGTCGGTCACCCCGTCCTCGGCCACGGTGAAGGAGTTGTGCCCCGGTCCGAAGCGCGAGGTCTGCTCGTTCGTCGTGAAGACCGGCACCGGGGACTTCGACCAGCTGCGGAAGTCCAGCAGGTCCGCGCCGGCGCCGGCGGTCAGCAGCCCCATGCAGTAGTTCGCGTCGGTGGCGCTGGCCGAGTAGGTCACGAACACCCGGCCGTTGCGCACGAGCACCGCCGGGCCCTCGTTGACCGCGAACCCCTGCCGCTCCCAGGGCAGCGTCGGGGTGGAGATGCGCACCGGCTCGCCCGCGATCGCGAACGGCGAGCTCATCCGGGCGATGTAGAGGCTGGTGTTGACGGCCAGCTCCGGCTCGGCCTGCGCCCACAGGTAGTAGCGGCGCCCGCGGTGCTCGAAGGTCGTCGCGTCCAGCTTGAAGTGGCCCCAGGGGGTCGTGACCTCCCGCGGTGCGCTCCAGCCCGCCGGGTCGCGCGGGTCGGCGCGGGAGGACTCCAGGACGTACATCCGGATGGCGAAGACGTCCTCGGCGTCCCCGGCGGCGAAGTAGACGTACCAGCGGTTGCCGATGCGGTGCAGCTCCGGGGCCCAGACGTGCCCGCCGGTGCGGCCGGAGGGGGGCCGGCGCCAGATGACGCTCTCGGTGGCCGTGGACAACCCGGCGATCGTCGGCGCGCCGCGGACCACGAGCCGGTCGTACTCGGGGACCGAGCCGGTGAAGTAGTACGTGCCGGCCACCGGGCGGGTGACGAAGGGATCGGCGCGCTGCGCCACGAGCGGGTCGGTCGTGGGCACGCCGTAGATCTCCTCGTCGGTGCGCACCCCCGCGGCGGCCGCCGGGGAGGTGACGGCCACCACGCCGGTGGTGGCCGCGGCGGTGACGAGGCCCGCGGTGAGCAGGCCGCGTCGGCTGATGTCGGGGTTCACGGGTGCCTCGCTCACGTGGTCGGGATGCGCAGGACGGTGACGGAGTTGGCGGGGAAGGTGCGGGTGAAGGTGGGCCTGATCCCGCTCACGGTGGAGGTGACGGGCTCGACGGGCTGGGCGGAGCGGGTGTTCTGCGCCTCCGGGTCCCCGGAGATCACCGTCATCGTGGCCTTGCCCTTGACCCTGACGTCGCCCAGGTCGACCCGGGTGACCGCGGGGGTGGACTGGGCGTTGACGACCTTGACGATGAGGTCACCGGTGGCGTCGTCGCGGGTCACGACCTGCGCGAACGGCTCGGTGACGGCGTCGTCGTCGAAGCTGCCCCACTCCTGCCCGTCGAGGAACAGCGTCACCTTCGTGCCGCGCACGGAGATCCGCAGGTCGTAGGTCCGCCCGGTGGTGATCGACTGGTTCTCCCGGGCGACGAGCGTCTCCTTGGCGCCGTTGGTGGCCTTCTCCACCACGCTGCGGGTGTTGTTCCAGCCGCCGAGGTTCCACCAGTAGTAGTTGCCGCTGTCCTCGACGCCGAAGGCGACGAGGAAGCCCTCCGCGCCGGCGGTCTTGGTCGCCTTCAGGGTGAGGTCGTAGTCGCTGGTGCCGACGTCGGGGCCCTTGACGAGGGTGTTGAGGGCCGCGGTGTCGGACTGGGTGTAGGCACCGCCGGCCGCCGACCAGGTGCCGGTGCCGGCCAGCGGGGTCCAGCCGGTGGCGTTCCCGTCGGAGAAGTCGTCGGCGAAGAGCGCCGTCCCGTCGGGGGCGCTGACGCGCACGTCGTCGTAGCTGGCGGCCGTGGCCCAGGTGGACAGCCCGATGCCCCCGCCGATCGGCTGCGGCTGCAGGACCGCGCCGGTCGCGGTCGAGGGCACGACGCGGTCGCCGACGTTGTTCATGAACAGCTTCTGGACCTCGTAGCTCGTCGAGCCCCACGACTGGTCGTTGTCGAACCAGATCATGTCCGGCTTCCACTGCGCGTTGTCGACGTGGGCCAGCAGCGGGGCGTAGGAGGACATCGTCACGACGTCGGCGTTGCGCTCCAGGCCGGTCATGAAGGCGGCCTCGGCCAGCGCGTTGGACAGCTTGGAGTCCAGGGAGGCGTACTCGCCGAGGAAGACCTGCGGGCCGCTGCGGTCGTAGGAGTCGTAGCGGCCGTTGTTCTGCAGGAACCAGGCCGGGGAGTTGTAGTAGTGCTCGTCGACCACCTCGGCGCCGTTGGCGCGGGCGGCGGCCCAGTGCGCGTCGAAGACGGCGCCGGAGTCGTCGGGCCCGGAGTTGGCGATGACCGTGATGTCCGGGTACCTGGCCTCGATGGCGTCGCGGAAGGTCACGAAGTTCGCCGCGTACTCGGCGGGCAGGTTCTCCTCGTTGCCCACGCCGATCCGGCGCACGCCGAAGGGCGCCGGGTGGCCCATCTGCGCCCGCACCCTCCCCCACGTGGAGGTGACGGGTCCGTTGGCGAACTCGATGAGGTCCAGGGCGTCCTGGACGTGGCGCTGCAGCAGCTCGGGGTCGTCGGTGGCCTGGTTCTGCCCGCACCCGGTGAGCATGGCCGGCACGACCGGGACGGGCTCGGCGCCGATGTCCTCGGCGAACTGGAAGTACTCGAAGTAGCCCAGCCCGTAGGACTGGTTGTAGCCCCAGAAGTTGGCGTTGGTCGCGCGGGTCTCGACCGGCCCGACGGTGTCCTTCCACTGGTAGGAGCGGGCGCGGGGGTAGCCGGCGGCGGCGTCGTAGGCCTCGTGGCTGCCGGTGTTGACGATGCAGCCGCCGGGGAAGCGCAGGAACCCGGGGTTCAGGGCCGCGATCTTCTCCGCGAGGTCCTTGCGCAGGCCGTTGGGCCGGTTCTTGAAGGTCTCGCGCGGGAAGAGGGAGACCATGTCCAGGCGCAGGGTGCCCGATCCGGAACCGAGGACGGACAGGCGGGCGGCGTTGGTCGTGGCGGTCGCGGTGAACGTGCCGGTGTACTTCACCCAGCCGTCACCGCGCACGACGAGGTGCTGGGGGGAGGTGTACCGCTTGCCGGCGGCGTCGTCGAGGACGAGCGTCAGCGGCGTGCCGTTCCGCGCGTCCGTGCGCGCCCACACCGAGAAGTCGTAGCGCTTGCCCTTCTGCACCGCGATCCCGTCGCCGTAGCCGGCGTTGCGGACGCCGAACGCGCTGCCCGCGGGGCTGGTGAGGGCCAGTTCGAGGTAGGTGCGGTTGCGCTCGTCCAGCCGCGCGGACCCGTCGACGGTGGTGGCCGTGCCGGAGCCGCGCCCCTGGGTGGTGGTCGTCCAGCCGGTGAGGCCGTTCCAACCGGCGCGGTCGGTGCCGGTGAACTCGAAGGAGCGGTTGCGCACCAGCTCTGCGTAGAGGCCGCCGTCGGCGGCGTCGTTGATGTCCTCGAAGAAGATGCCGTGCATCGTGTCGGCGATCGCCGGCCCGACCTCGGCGGGGCGGGCGGTGATGGTGTAGCCCGGCGCGGTGGGCGCCGCGGTGGGCGCCGCGGTGGGCGCTGCGGTGGCGGCCGGGGCCGTCACCAGGGGCGCCGCCGCCAGCACGGTCACCGCCAACGTCGTAAAGGAACGGGGAGCGGGCACGCATGTCCTCCTCGACACGTGGCGCGGGGCGCAGGCGGGGTCGACCGCCGCAGCAGGAGCCGCCCGACCCCCACCCGGCACCGGCAGGACGCCGTCGGTCCCGGTGCGGTGGAGGTTGGGTCACGAAACGGCAACAGCGCTGCGGGGCGCGGTCGCGACTGCGATGTGAGCGCGAACATACGGAGCGCCCGTCGCCGTGGTCAAGCAGCGGACCACCTGCGGGTTGTGCTTGACGGGCCTCGTTGTGAGCGCTCACACTCCAGGTCCTGAGCCCAGCCCGCCCGACGGTCGTGCGGTCCGAACCCGGGCTCCTGCAGCGCTTCGGCGCCGCCCTGTTCTGCGATGGAGGAGACAGTGCTCAAGAAGGTCCTCACCGCTGCCACGGCCGCGGTGCTCATCGGTTCCCTCGCCGCGTGTGGGGGCGAGGACTCCGTCGCCTCCTCCGAGGCCGGCGGCAGCAGCGACACCATCACCATGGGTTTCGCGCAGGTCGGCGCCGAGAGCGGCTGGCGCACCGCGAACACCAAGTCGATCCAGGAGTCCGCGAAGGCGGCCGGCATCGAGCTGAAGTTCTCCGACGCGCAGCAGAAGCAGGAGAACCAGATCAAGGCGATCCGCTCCTACATCCAGCAGAAGGTGGACGTCATCGCCTTCAGCCCCGTCGTCGAGACCGGCTGGGACTCCGTCCTGCAGGAGGCCAAGCGCGCCAAGATCCCGGTCATCCTCACCGACCGCGCCGTCGACTCCGAGGACGAGACCCTCTACGAGACCTTCATCGGCTCCGACTTCGTCGAGGAGGGCAAGAAGGCCGGCGAGTGGCTGGTCCAGGAGGTCGGCACCGCCGAGACCAACGTCGTGGAGCTGCAGGGCACCACCGGTGCGGCCCCGGCCAACGACCGCCGGGACGGTTTCGAGGAGGCCGTCTCCGGTTCGCCGAACATCAAGGTGATCGCCTCCCAGACCGGCGACTTCACCCGGTCCGGCGGCAAGGAGGTCATGGAGGCCTTCCTGAAGTCCAACCCCGACATCGACGTCGTCTACGCGCACAACGACGACATGGGGCTCGGGGCGATCGAGGCCATCGAGGCGGCCGGCAAGGTGCCCGGTCAGGACATCAAGATCATCACCGTCGACGCGGTCAAGGACGGGATGCAGGCCCTGGCCGACGGGAAGATCAACTTCATCGTCGAGTGCAGCCCGCTGCTCGGCGACCAGCTGATGGACGCGGCGCAGAAGGTCCTGGCGGGCGAGGAGGTCGAGAAGCGCATCGTCACCGAGGAGACGACCTTCACGCAGGAGCAGGCCGTCGAGGCGCTGCCCACCCGCAAGTACTGAGCCCCACCAGCGGCCCGCGCCGCACCGCGCTCCGGCCCCCACCACCGCCACCTGCGCCGGTGGTGGGGGCCGGCACCACCTGCTCCCCCGCGGAGCCCGCACGCCACCCCTCGTGACGTCCTCCCCAGAAGGCAGATATGACCGAGGTCCCCACGGCGGCACGCCCGGCCCCACAGGCCGCGCCGGTCGTCGAGATGCGCGGCATCTCCATCGAGTTCCCGGGCGTGAAAGCCCTGCAGGGCGTGGACTTCCGGCTCCTGCCGGGTGAGGTCCACGCCCTGATGGGTGAGAACGGCGCCGGCAAGTCCACGCTCATCAAGGCCCTCACCGGCGTGTACGCCGTCGACGCCGGTGAGATCCGCGTCGGCGGCGGCCCCGTCACGTTCAGCGGCCCCGCGGCCTCCCAGGCAGCCGGTATCAGCACCGTCTACCAGGAGGTGAACCTCTGCGCGAACCTCACGGTCGCGGAGAACATCCTGCTGGGCCGCGAACCGCGGCGCGCCGGCTCCATCGACTCCCGCGCCATGCGGGCGCGCGCCCGCGAGGTCCTCACCCGCATGGGGCTGCACGTCGACCCGGCCTCCACGCTGGGGGAGCACCCCATCGCGGTGCAGCAGCTCGTGGCCATCGCCCGGGCCGTGGCCGTCGACGCCCGCGTCCTCGTGCTCGACGAGCCCACCTCCAGCCTCGACGCCGACGAGGTCGCCGAGCTGTTCCGCATCATGCGCAGCCTGCGCGACGCCGGCACGGCCATCCTGTTCGTCTCCCACTTCCTCGAGCAGGTCTACGAGATCTCCGACCGCATGACGGTCCTGCGCAACGGCAGGCTAGTGGGGGAGTACCGCACCGCCCAGCTGCCCCGCCTCGACCTCATCTCCGCGATGATCGGCCGCGAGCTCGGCGAGATGGACGCCATCGCCCGCAGCGCCGACGCCGGCCACGCCGACGCCTCGCGCGTCCCCGTGCTGCGCGCCAGCGGCATCGCGCGGGCCGGCTCCGTCGAGCCGGTCGATCTGGAGGTGCACGCCGGCGAGGTCGTCGGGCTCGCCGGCCTGCTGGGGTCAGGGCGCACCGAGCTGGTCCGGCTCCTCTTCGGCGCCGACCGCGCCGACCGCGGCACCATCGAGGTGCAGGGCCGGCCGGTCACCATCCGCAACCCGCGCCAGGCCATCGCCGCCGGCATCGCCTTCGCCTCCGAGGACCGCAAGGGGGAAGGGCTCATCGCCGACCTCAGCGTCCGCGACAACCTCGTCCTGGCGATGCAGGCCGCCCGCGGCTGGACCCGGCCCATCCCGCGCCGGACCAAGGACGAGCTCGTCGCCAGGTACATCGAGGCGCTGGACATCCGCCCGGCCAACCCCGACGCGCTCATCCGCAACCTCTCCGGCGGCAACCAGCAGAAGGTCATCCTCGCGCGCTGGCTCGTCACCGAACCCCGGCTCCTCATCCTCGACGAGCCCACCCGCGGCATCGACATCGGCGCCAAGGCGCAGATCATGAAGCTCGTGACGGAGCTCGCCGCCGGCGGCATGGCGGTGGTGTTCGTCTCCGCCGAGCTGGAGGAGGTGCTGCGCATCTCCGACCGCGTCGTCGTGCTGCGCGACCGGCGCAAGATCGCCGAGATCGGCGAGCGCGGCGCCTCCGTGGCCGACGTCATGTCGCTGATCGCGGCCGGCAGCGAGAGCACCGCCCTGGAGAGGACAGCATCGTGAGCACCGCCACCCCCCTCGCCCGGCTGCGGACCAGCGGGCTGCTGTGGCCGCTGGTGGCCCTGGCCGCCCTGCTCGCCGTCAACGTCGCGGCGCGCCCGTCGTTCGTCAGCGTCACCGTCAGGGACGGCCACCTCTACGGCAGCCTCGTCGACATCCTGCGCAACGGCGCACCGACGCTGCTCGTCGCGCTCGGCATGACGCTCGTCATCGCCACCCGCGGCATCGACCTGTCCGTCGGCGCCATCGCCGCCATCGCCGGCGCCGTCGCCTGCACGTACATCGGCGCCTCGGGGGATGCGGGCGCCGCCGTCGTCGGCATGCTGCTGGCCCTGCTGCTCTGCGCGGTCCTCGGCGTGTGGAACGGTTTCCTCGTCTCCGTGCTCGGCATCCAGCCCATCATCGCCACGCTCGTGCTGATGACCGCCGGGCGCGGCCTGGCCATGCTCGTCACCGACGGCCAGATCATCACCGTCAACAACGAGGCCTACTCGCAGGTGGGCGCCGGGTTCCTCGTGCTGCCCGTCTCCATCCTCATCAGCCTCGGCGTCTTCGCGGCGCTGGCCGTGCTGACCCGCCGCACCGCGCTGGGCCTGCTCGTGGAGTCGGTGGGCATCAACCCCGAGGCCAGCCGCCTGGCCGGTGTCCGATCGCGCACCATCGTCTGGACGGTGTACGTCTTCGCCGCCCTGTGCGCCTGCGTCGCCGGGCTCATGATCACGTCGAACGTGAACTCGACCAACGCCAACAGCGTGGGGCTGTGGATCGAGCTCGACGCCATCCTCGCCGTCGTCATCGGCGGCACGTCGCTGGCCGGTGGCCGGTTCTCCCTGGCCGGCACCCTCGTCGGCGCCCTCGTCATCCAGACCCTGACGACCACGGTGTACAACGTCGGGATCCCGCCGCAGACGATCCAGGTCTTCAAGGCCGCCGTCGTCATCGCCGTCTGCCTGATGCAGGCGCCGAAGTTCCGCGCGCTGCTCGTCCGCCGCCGCACCCCCGCCGCCCCCGCCGCGGCCACCCCCGCTCCCGCGACCTCCGAGGCTGGCCCGCGATGAGGACGACCGTGACCACCGCCACGCCGGCGACGACCACCGACGCCGTCGCGCCGGCCGCCAGGCCCACCCGTTCGCGCGTGCCCGGCCGGCTCGTGCCCGTCCTGGCGACCCTGGTGCTCTTCGTCCTGATGTTCGGCGCCGGCGCGGCGCGCTACGAGAACTTCGGGACCCCGCAGACGATCGTCAACCTGCTCATCGACAACTCCTTCCTCGTCGTGCTCGCCGTCGGCATGACCTTCGTCATCCTCACCGGCGGCATCGACCTGTCCGTCGGTTCCGTCGTGGCGCTGTCCACGATGGTCGCGGCCTGGGGGCTGCAGCAGGGCGTGCCGGCGCCGCTGCTGCTCGTCGGCATCCTGGTGCTGGGCACGGCGTTCGGGCTGCTGCAGGGTTTCGTCATCCAGCGCTTCGACATCCAGCCGTTCATCGTCACGCTGGCGGGGATGTTCCTGGCGCGGGGCCTGTCGCTGCTCATCAGCGACGAGTCCATCTCCATCGACGACGACACGTTCCAGGCGATCGCGTCCGGTTCCATCACCCTGCCCGGCGAGGTGTACGTCACCTACAGCGTGCTGATCGCCCTGGCCGTGCTCGCCGTGGCCGCCTACGTGCTGCACCGCACCCGGTTCGGGCGCACCGTCTACGCCCTCGGCGGCAACGAGCAGTCCGCCACGCTCATGGGCCTGTCCACCGCCCGCACGAAGATCGGCGTCTACGGCATCAGCGGGTTCTGCGCCTCCCTGGCGGGCCTGCTGTTCAGCTTCTACATGCTCTCCGGCTACGGCCTGCACGCGGTGGGCATGGAGCTGGACGCCATCGCGGCGGTCGTCATCGGCGGCACCCTGCTGGCCGGCGGCGCCGGCTACGTCGTGGGTTCGCTGCTGGGCGTCCTCGTGCTCGGCACCATCCAGACGCTCATCTCCTTCGACGGCACCCTGAGCTCGTGGTGGACGAAGATCTTCATCGGCGCCCTGCTCCTGGCCTTCATCGTGCTGCAGCGCGCCGCGCTGCGACGGCGGGGGTGACGGGGGTGGCCGTCGCGGCGGACGGCGTCCGGCGGCCGGCGGTCATGGCCGACGTGGCGCGGCTGGCCGGTGTCTCCCTGCAGACCGTCTCGCGCGTCGTCAACGGCGGCGACCACATCCGCCCCGAGACGCGCGCACGGGTGCAGGAGGCCATCGGCCGGCTCGGCTACCGCCCCAACAAGGCGGCGCGGGCGCTGGCGACCACCCGCACGGCGACCATCGGCGTCATCGTCACCGAGGGCTCGCTGTGGGGGCCCAGGAGCGTCCAGCGGACCGTGGAGCAGGTCGCCCGGCAGGCGGGGTACTTCGTGGGCTCGGTCAGCCTCGACGTCGTCGCCCGCCCGGAGCTGACGAGCGCCGTCGACCACCTGCTCAGCCAGTCCGTCGAGGGCGTCATCATGATCGCCGGCTACGACGAGGCGCTGCAGCTGGTGCGACAGCAGGACGTCGGGGTGCCCTTCGTGGTCGTCATGGGCGACGTGCCCGAAGGCGGCGGGGACACCCGCGACGAGCAGTTCGACGCCGCGCGGCGCGCCACCCGCCACCTGCTCGAGCTCGGCCACGTGGAGGTCGCCCACGTGGCCGGGCCCGCGAACTGGGTCGAGGCCCGCGCCCGCGAGGCCGGCTGGCGCGCGGAGCTCGCCGCCACCGGACTGCGCCCCGCCGAACCGCTGCGCGGGGACTGGTCGGCGGCCAGCGGGTACGCGGTGGGCCGCCGCCTGGCCGCCGACGAGGCGGTGACCGCCGTCTTCGCCGCCAACGACGAGATGGCGCTGGGCGTGCTGCGCGCGCTGGCCGAGGCGGGGCGGGCCGTGCCGGGCGACGTCAGCGTCGTGGGTTTCGACGACATCCCGAGCGCGGAGTACCTCGTGCCGCCGCTGACCACCATGCGCCAGGACATGACGGCCCTGGGGCGCCTGGCGGTGTGCCGCCTCGACGCCGCCATCCGCGGGTCCGACGAGGAGCTGCCACCGGCCCCGGCCGTGGAGCTCGTGGTGCGGGCCAGCACCGGGCCCCGTCGCGGCCCGGCGGGCTGACCGGGACGGGCGGCAGGCTGCGCCCCGGTGGCGGGCCGCGGCCTGCTAGCTTCGCGGGCGTGGTGGACCCGGACGTCGCACACCGCACCCGCCTCATCCAGGTCGGCCTGGGCGGGTGGGGCGGGGACTGGGCGCGCAACGCCGTCCCGGCGGTGGGTGAGGTCGAGCAGGTCGCGGTCGTCGACGCCCGCGAGACCACGCTGCGCGGTGCGCAGCAGGAGCTGGGGCTGCCCGACGGCAGGTGCCTCACCTCCCTGGCGGCGGCCCTCGCGGCCGTGCCCGCGGACGGGGTGCTGGTGACCGCGCCGGTGGGTTTCCACGTGCCGCTGGCGCTGGAGGCGCTGGAGGCCGGGCTGCACGTCCTGGTGGAGAAACCCTTCGCCAGCGGTGTGGCCGAGGCCCGCGCGGCCGTCGAGCGCGCCGAGGACCTGGGCCTGGTCCTGCAGGTGAGCCAGAACTACCGCGCCTACCCCGCGCCGCAGGCGGTGCGCGACCTGGTGGCCGCCGGCGCCGTCGGGGACCTGTCGGTCGTCCACGTCGACTTCCGCCGCTGGGCCAACGACGCGCCCGCGGCGACCAACCGGCACCACACCTTCTCCCACCCGCTGCTGCACGACATGGCCGTGCACCACTTCGACCTGCTGCGGATGGTCACCGGCCGCGACGCGGTGCGCGTCTACGCCAAGGTCACCGACCCGCCGTGGAGCAGGTTCCGCGAGGAGGCCTCGGCGGTCCTGACGATCGAGATGGCCGGTGGGCTCACCGCCAGCTACCGCGGCAGCTGGGTCAGCCGCGGACCGCAGACCGCCTGGGACGGGGAGTGGGCCCTGGAGGGTGCCGACGGGCGCATCACCTTCACCGGCCGCGGCGGCCGGGGACCGGCGGACGACGTCGTCCACGTCAGCCGCGGCGGCGGCCCGCCCACCCCCGTGCCGCTGCCCGCGCCCGCGCTGTGGGGGCGCTCGGCGGGGTTGCGGCAGTTCGCCCGCGCCATCGCCGGGGGGCCGCCGCCGGACGTCACCGGCCGCTCCAACCTCGGCACCCTCGCCCTCATGGAGGCGGCCACGCGCTCGGCGGCCTCGGGACGGGTCGAGGACGTCGAGGACGTGGCGTCCACCCGCTGACGCCCGCCCGGGCCGCGATCGCCCTCGCCCCGCCGACCCCGGCCGCCCACCGCCTCCTCGGCGCTACGCGCCGAGCCGCACCCCGAGGAAGTCCGCCAGCACCCGGCCCAGGGCCAGGGCGGTGGCCCGCGGATCGGCGGCGTCGGCGCCCACCACCGCCGCGTCGGGCAGCACCGCGCGCCAGGTGGACGGCACGTCGAGCTGCCTGCTGGGCAGCAGCAGCACGACGGACTCGATGCCCGCCCGGTCCACCGAGGCGGCCACCTCGCCGCGGTCGGTCTCGTCGACGAAGCCGTCGGAGACGACGACGGCGAGCGTGCGGCACGGGCTGGCGCCGCGCGCGGCCAGCTCCTCCAGCGCGCTGGTGAGGGAGGTGCCGTCGAGCAGGGCCGGCGGGGGGACCGGCTGCGCGCCGGCCGAGTCCGCGATCGCGACGGTGGGCAGGGTGGTGGCCGCGCTGCCGGCGAAGTCGACGACGGTGAGCTGGTCGTCGCCGCGCAGGTTGCCCGGCGCCCAGCGCAGCACCTCCTGCACCGCCGCGGTGCGGGCGGCGCTGAAGCGCAGCATGGAGCTGGAGTCGTCCGACATCACCGCCAGCCGCACGCAGCCCGGGCCGCGCTCGCCCTCCAGCTGGGCCGCGCTGAGCGTCGTGGGCGCCGTGTCCGGGCCGCTGCCGCGCTGGGCCAGCAGCCAGACCAGCGGGAGCAGCGCCGCCAGCAGCAGCAGCCACGGCCAGCGGCGCGCGCGGGGCAGCGCCCCGACGTCACCGAGGCGGCCGACGTCGCCCAGGCCTCCCAGCCCGGCCGGTCCCCTCACCGCGGGCCCGCCTCACCGGGGGCGACGCTCGGGGCCGGGGTCTCGCGCAGG